>JAULYU010000161.1:0-8901 GCA_032117735.1 Microbacteriaceae bacterium | reverse complement strand
CCACAGAACGAGTTCGTCCACACGCCCGGCCATGTCAGTTTGGTGAGCGCGCGGCGAGTGACGAGAACATCGCCATCGGCATTGGTCACGTGACAGGAGAACGCAAAATGGAGGGGCGTTTCGTTGGTGTGGACGGTCGCTTTGGACGCCGTGCCAATGGGGGAACCGTCCTCCGCAACGAGGATGACCAATTCGTCGACAGTACTCATAGGACAACAGGTTATCCTGAGAGTGTGCTGTGCCAAAAGACCCTCGTGAGTGTGGCGAACCGATGACGCGCCTGGCGCTGTACAACCGCGTGGCCGAAGAATCGGCGTCACTGGTCATTCGGGGGTACTCAACCTCCTTTGGGATGGCGTCGCGCATTTTGTCCCGTGATTCACGCCGACACATCGACAACATTTATGCGCTCGTGCGTCTTGCGGACGAGGTGGTGGACGGCGTCGCGGTCGAGGCGGGGTTGAGCCCAGCCGAAGCCGGACAACAACTCGATGCACTTGAGTCGGACACGTACGCAGCGATGGCTACCGGGTATTCGACGAACCTGATCGTCCATGCGTTTGCCCTGAGTGCGCGCGAGGTGTCGATTCAACGTGACATTGTCGAACCTTTTTTCACCTCGATGCGGATGGACCTGACCGACCGCGTCTATACCCAAGACTCCTTTGACACATATGTCTACGGGTCAGCCGAGGTGGTCGGCCTGATGTGTCTCGCGGTATTCATTCGCGACGACAAGCCCGACACGGAGACGGCACGGACGCTCTACAACGGCGCACGGTCGCTGGGCGCCGCTTTTCAGAAAGTCAATTTTTTGCGGGACCTAGCCGCGGACGTGGATGACCTCGGTCGCTCGTATTTCCCCGGCGTCACCATCGCGACGTTCACCGAAAACGACAAGAACCGTCTGTGCGACGACATCGCGGACGATCTGGACGCGGCGGCTCGGACTATCCCACTACTTCCGCGCGATGCGGCCCGCGCCGTCGGTCTCGCTCACGGACTTTTTGCACGACTCAACTCGCGAATTCGCGAAACCCCCGCCGACGTTCTCAAGTCGACGCGCATCCGCGTGAACGACATCGAAAAACTCACCATCGCCGCGCGCGTCATTGTTCGCGGAGGAAAGTAGATTCATGACTCAACAGCACGTCGTCATTATCGGAGCCGGCATCGGCGGGCTCGGTGCCGCGGGTCTCTTGGCCAAAGACGGATATCGAGTCACCGTGCTCGAATCACTGCCCAATGTTGGGGGACGAGCCGGCACGTGGTCGAAGGACGGGTTCCGATTCGACACCGGACCGTCCTGGTACCTGATGCCCGAGGTGTTCGACCACTATTTCCGCCTCATGGGTTCGTCGAGCGCGAAGGAACTGAATCTCAGCCTCCTCGACCCGGGATACCGCGTGTTCTTCGAGCCCGATGGCGCGAAGTCCTCCGACCACGTCGACATCGAGGTGGGTCGCGAGAAGAACATCGCGCTGTTCGAAAAGATCGAGCCGGGTTCGAGCGCCAAAGTGGGCACCTACCTCGATTCGGCGACGGAAACCTACGAGGTCGCAAAGAAGTATTTCCTGTACTCGTCTTTCCAGAGTCTGCTCCCCCTGTTCAACCGCGAGGTTCTCGGCCGACTCGGCACTCTCGTTCGTTTGCTCACGGGAACGATTTGGTCGTTTGTCGGCCGCCACGTGAAGTCGGCACGCGCACGGCAGATCCTCGGGTACCCCGCGGTGTTCCTTGGGGCGAGCCCGTTCAACGCACCCGCGATGTTCCACCTCATGAGCCACCTCGACCTCGTCGACGGCGTGTTGTATGCGCAGGGCGGCTTTACCCGCGTCATTCACGCGATTCGCGACCTCGCTATCAAGGCCGGAGCGGAAATCCACACGGATTCACCCGTCACCTCCATCACGATCGACCGCTCCAATGGTGCAAAGGCAACCGGCGTCACCTTTCGCGATGCCAAGGGCGTTGAACACACGCTCGCGGCGGACATCGTCGTGTCGGGCGCCGACCTGCACTTCACCGAGACGCAATTGGTTCCGGACGACCTGCAGACGTTCCCCGAAACCTGGTGGGAGAACAAGACGCCGAGCCCCGGCGCGGTGCTCATGTACCTGGGCGTCAAGGGTGAACTCCCGGAACTGCTGCACCACAGCCTGTTTTTCACCGAGGACTGGGACGACAACTTCTCGAAGGTGTTCGCCAAAAACCCCGTCATGCCGAACCCGGCGTCGTTCTATGTGTGTAAGCCGTCCGCGACGGACGACAAGGTCGCACCGAAGGGTCACGAGAATATCTTTGTTCTGGTTCCCTGCCCCGCCGATGTCAATCTCGGCAAGGGCGGACTCAACGGAAAGGGCGACGCAACGATCGAGGAAATCGCCGACCGGACGATCGATGACATCGCACAGTGGGCCGGAATCCCCGATTTTCGGGATCGGATTGTGCTGCGCCGAACGGTGGGTCCCGCGGACTTCCAGAACGACCTCAATGCGTGGAAGGGTAATGCCCTCGGTCCCGCCCATACGCTCATGCAAAGTGCGGTCTTCCGTGCGGGCAACGTGTCTAAAAAGATCGACGACCTGTACTACGTCGGTTCGGGCACAATCCCCGGCATAGGGCTGCCGATGTGCCTCATTTCGGCCGAGGTGCTGCTCAAGCGCCTTCGCGGCGATGTGTCGGCGACGCCGTTGCCCGACGTGGAAATCGGTGTTTAGCGGACGAACGTCGGTCGCAACGGGAGCATCAACAGAAGCCCCGCGAACAACACGACCACGATTCCGAGGATGCCCCAGTAGTCGGCGCCTCCCAGAGTCACGAACAACGCGAACAAGGCTGGGGTGATGAACGAGATGGCGCGGCCCGTCGTCGCGTAGAGACCGAACAATTCACCCTCTCCGCCTTCGGGCGCGAGCCGGCCGATGAGCGAGCGGCTCGCGGCCTGGGCGGGGCCGACAAACATGGTCAGCAGCAACCCGAAGACCCAGAAGACCATCGGGCCGCCATCGTTGAGCACGAACAGCAGTGAGCCGGAGACGACGAGCCCGGCGAGGGATCCGATGATGACACCCTTGGACGAGAACCGGTCGTCGAGCACACCACCCGCAAAGACGCCGAGGCCGGCAATCAGGTTTCCGCCGATGGCAAAGAAGATCACTTCCGTGTCGGACAGTCCGAAAACCTTTCCGGCGAGGATTCCGCCGAACAGGAAGACTCCCGCAAGACCGTCGCGATAGACAGCGCTCGCCAACAGAAAGTAGAACGTCTGGGGTGCGTTCTTCCAGAGCCCAAAAATCTTGCGGATCAGTTTTGCATAGGAACCGAAAATGCCGAGCTTTGAATCGGGGTCGATCGCGGTGTTTTCGGGCACAAACAGCAGGACCGGAATCGCAAAGATGGCGGACCACACCGCAGCAAGGAGCGCGATGAATCGGATGTTCATGCCATCGTCGGAGGTGACCCCGAACCAGAAGGGTTCAGCGAGGACGAAGCCCAGGAGTGCGACGACGAGGACCACGATTCCACCGAGATAGCCGAGTCCCCAGCCAAAGCCCGAGATTCGGCCGATGTTCGACGGTGTCGAAATTTGCAACAACATCGCGTTGTAGTTGACATTCGCCATTTCATAGAAAACGCTGGCAGTAGTAATGAGGACGAGTCCCAGAATGAAGAAGTCGGGAGTGCCTTCGACGAAGAACATCGCGAAGGTCGTGACGATGACGACGAGGGTGTTGATCCCCAACCAGCGTCGCCGGCGACCGCCCTGGTCGGTGCGTTGTCCGACAATCGGCGCCAGAATCGCGACCACGACCCCACCGATCGCGAGCGCCCATCCGAGGTTGGCGGTGAGGGCCGAACTCGCGGCGGTGTACACCCGCTCCTCATACCCGCCTTCGATGGTGACGCCCGGCCGTGGCTTGTAGGCAGCAACGACGTCGGGGTCAATGAAGTAGTCCGACACGATGTAGCGCGAGAACACAAACGTGGTGATGAGGACGGAGAACGCCGAGGTCCCCCAATCCCAGAGCGCCCACGAGAGGGTCTGGAAGAATGGGGTTTTACCGCGGGCTTGATCGACAGCGTTGTTGGTCATGGGATAACGCTAGCGCGTGGGGAGTGAATTGCGGGGGTACCCCGCAGAAATTTTTGGATGTGAGCGACGTACGCTCACATTTTGCCAACTCGACTTGACAAAGTTATGCACAGCATGCAAACTTGATACAACAAGGCTCAACTTGAAGGAGAAAACATCATGGCACGAGCTGTAGGAATTGACCTCGGAACGACCAACTCGGTCGTCGCCGTCCTCGAAGGTGGGGAACCGAAAGTCATCGCCAACGCGGAGGGCTTCCGCACCACCCCGTCGATCGTGGCGTTCACCAAGGACGGCGAGGTGCTCGTCGGTGAAACCGCAAAGCGCCAGGCCGTCACCAACGTCGACCGAACGATTGCGTCCGTCAAGCGTCACATGGGAACCACGTGGACGCAGGACATTGACGACAAGAAGTACACCGCCCAGGAAGTCTCGGCGCGAATCCTCGGCAAGCTCAAGCGCGACGCGGAAACGTACCTCGGTGAAAAGGTGACCGACGCGGTCATTACGGTGCCGGCGTACTTCAACGACGCCGAGCGTCAGGCGACTAAAGAAGCCGGCGAGATCGCCGGACTCAACGTTCTGCGCATCATCAACGAGCCTACGGCGGCCGCACTCGCGTACGGCCTCGACAAGGGTAAAGAGGACGAACTCATCCTCGTGTTCGACCTCGGTGGTGGAACGTTCGACGTGTCCCTCCTCGAAGTGGGCAAAGACGACGACTTCAGCACCATCCAGGTGCGCGCGACCGCCGGGGACAACCGACTCGGTGGTGACGACTGGGACTCACGAGTCGTTGACTATCTCGCGACCAAGTTCAAGGAAACGACCGGAGTCGACGTGTCGGGCGACAAAATCGCCAAGCAGCGACTCAAGGAAGCCGCCGAACAGGCGAAGAAGGAACTCTCGTCCTCGATGAGTGCGTCCGTCCAGCTTCCGTACCTTTCGCTCACGGAAAACGGTCCCGCCAACCTCGACGAGACCATCACCCGCGCGAAGTTCGAAGAACTCACCGCGGATCTGCTCCAGCGCACCGCCAAGCCGTTCACCGATGTCATCAAAGAAGCCAAGATCAAGGTGGCGGACATCGACCACATTGTTTTGGTGGGCGGATCGACGCGAATGCCGGCCGTTGCCGAACTCGTCAAGAAACTCGCGGGCAAAGAAGCGAACAAGGGCGTCAACCCGGACGAGGTCGTCGCCGTCGGAGCCTCGCTCCAGGCCGGTGTCCTCATGGGCGAGCGCAAAGACGTCCTTCTCATTGACGTCACGCCGCTCAGTCTCGGAATCGAGACCAAGGGTGGAATCATGACCAAGCTCATCGAGCGCAACACGGCCATTCCGACCAAGCGGTCCGAAACCTTCACGACCGCCGACGACAACCAGCCGTCGGTGTCGATCCAGGTGTTCCAGGGTGAGCGCGACTTCACGCGCGACAACAAGTCGCTCGGAAATTTCGAACTCACCGGGATCGCCCCGGCATCGCGCGGAGTCCCGCAGGTCGAGGTCACGTTCGATATCGACGCCAACGGAATCGTTCACGTGTCCGCGAAAGACAAGGGAACGAACAAGGAACAGTCGATGACGATCACCGGTGGTTCCTCGCTCTCGAAAGAAGACATCGAGCGCATGGTTCGTGAAGCGGAAGAACACGCCGCCGAAGACCACGCCCGCCGCGAGGCCGCCGAAAAGCGCAACGTCGCCGAACAAATGGCGTACTCGGTCGAGAAACTTCTCGAAGACAACGACGACAAACTCCCCGACGACGTCAAGTCCGAGGTGCGTGCGGATGTCGATGCCCTCAAGACGGCGCTCGCCGGCACGGATGACGCTGCGGTGGATGCCGCGACCGAACGTCTGCAGGCCAGCCAGGGCAAACTCGGCGAGGCGATCTATGCCAACCAGGCCGACGCTCCCGCGGACGACGCCCCGGAGTCGACCAAGGACGATGAGGACATCATCGACGCCGAGGTTGTGGACGACGAGGATGACACAAAAGCGGACGACAAGAACGACGACAAAGACTCCACAAAGTAACCATGTCGGACACGGAACAGAACAACGACGAGCAGGTTCCTCCTGCCGAACAGACCGAGGACTCTGCGGAGGACACGGACGACGAGGCGGGGGAACCGTCTCTCGCCGACGAAGCGGCGGAACAGAACGCCGAAGAACTGCTCGAGTCGATGCTGGGCGAGGTGGAACGGAACCTCGTCGAGGAATATCGTGACCGCGCGGCTCGAGCCGAAGCGGAACTCGCGAACTTCCGAAACCGCGTCGAACGAGACCGCGCCGCGAATCGCGCCGCGGTCATCGCCGAGGTGATTCGTGCGGTTCTGCCGGCAATGGACGACCTCAATCGAGCCGAATCGCACGGCGACTTGGCCGGCAGCCCGCTCGAAATCGTCGCCCAAAAAATCCGGACAGGCTTCGGCCGCTTCGGATTAGTCTCGGTCGGCGAAGTGGGCGAAGCGTTCGACCCCAACCGCCACGAAGCGATTGTGAAACTTCCCACCGAAGGCGCAACGAGCGAAACCGTCGCGGATGTCGTCGAAGTGGGGTACGCGCTCGGTGACCGTTTGATTCGACCCGCCAAGGTCGCGGTCGCCGCACCACCGGAATAGTCGAAAGGAGAGACGTTCATGGCCAGTCAGGATTGGTTTGACAAGGACTTTTACGCCGTTCTGGGCGTCTCGAAAGACGTCTCTGATGCGGAACTGAAAAAGGTGTACCGCAAACTCGCACGCACCTTCCACCCGGATTCGAACCCGGGGGACGCCAAGGCCGAAGCTCGATTCAAGGAAATCAGTGAGGCGTACACGGTCCTGTCGGATGCGTCCACGCGCCAGGAATACGACCAGATTCGGGCGATGGGCAGCGGTGCACGGTTCTCGGCGGGCGGGAACGGTCCCGGCGGATTCGAGGACGTGTTCGGCGGAATGTTCGGTGGCGGCGGGCAGCGAGTGCGCTTCCAGCAGAACCCCGACGACCTGTTCGGCGGGCTCTTCGGTGGCGGTGCCGGATTCACGGGACAACCTCGCCCGAACGTCCGCAAAGGCGCCGACCTGACCGCAAACATCACGATTGATTTCCGAACTGCGATTCAGGGCGGCGAGGTCAGCCTCGACATTCGTGGCCAGAAACCGCTACAAATCGCCATCCCCGCCGGTGTGAACGACAAGCAGAAAATCCGCGTGCGCGGAAAAGGCGAACAATCCATGACCGGCGGAGAAGGCGGCGACCTCGTCATTACGGTCACCGTTCGCGATCACCCGGTTTTCGATCGCGACGGCGACAACCTTCGCATCGACATCCCCATCACGATCCCCGAGGCGATTCTGGGAGCAACGATCGAGGTTCCGACTCTCGAGGGCGACCGCGTCAAGGTCAAGGTCCCCGCGAACACCCCCAGCGGGCGCGTGTTGCGCGTTCGCGACCGCGGGGTGAGCGTCAAGGGGAAACGTGGCGACCTGCTCGCCACTATCCTCATCGTCACTCCCGACCTGATTTCCGACAAGACGAAAAAACTGATCGAAGAATTCAAGACGCTCAACGGGGACGCAAACCCGCGTGACCCGCTCTACGGCAAGGCATCCCACTAGGAGTGGCCGTGTTCACCGAAGACGATCCCATCTTCTCCATCGCCCACGCGGCGGAACTCGCCGGCATGCACGCCCAGACACTGCGGCAATACGACCGTCTCGGGCTCGTGTCGCCGGGACGCACCCCGGGGCGAACCCGTCGATATTCGATGCGGGACATTGTTCAGTTGCGCGAAGTTCAACGCCTGTCAAACGAAGGGTTGAACCTCGAAGGCATTCGCCGAATCCTCGAGCTGGAAAACACTGTCACGGAACTGTCCGCGCGCGTGCGCGAGCTCGAATCGTTACTCGCGGACGCCGTGATTTCCCGACCCGGCAATCGCGTCTTTGCGGCCGGGACGGGCGGCGAGGTCGTCCCGATGCGGGCGGGAACCCGTAGCCGGAAATCGAACCAGGTTGTGGTGTGGCGGCCGTTCCCCTGGTGGGAACGTTAGGGACAAAGGAGAAAACCGTGGCAAACATGCAAGGCGCTCCGTCCTCACAGGACGAACAAAAATCCGCCCTCGAGCAGTTCGGCGTGAATCTGACGGCCATCGCGCAAACGGGAAAACTCGACCCGGTCATCGGTCGCGATGCCGAGATTCGGCGCATCACGCAGGTGTTGACCCGTCGAACCAAAAACAATCCGGTCCTCATCGGGGAACCCGGCGTGGGAAAGACGGCGGTTGTTGAAGGGCTCGCACAGCGCATCATCGCCGGCGATGTGCCCGACAGTCTCAAGGGCAAAGAAATCGTCTCGCTCGACCTCGCCGCTCTCGTGGCAGGCGCCAAATACCGCGGTGAATTCGAGGAACGGCTCAAGGCCGTTCTCAAAGAAATCGATGACTCCGACGGTCAGATCATCACCTTCATCGACGAACTCCACACCCTGATGGGTGCGGGTGGTGGCGAGGGGTCCGTGGCCGCGGCCAACATGCTCAAACCCATGCTCGCCCGCGGCGAACTGCGTCTCATCGGTGCGACGACGTTGGACGAATACCGCGAAAACATCGAGAAGGACGCCGCACTGGAACGCCGTTTCCAGCAGGTGTATGTGGGTGAGCCCTCGGTCGAAGACACCATCGCCATCCTGCGCGGCCTCAAAGAACGCTACGAGGCGCACCACCGCGTTGTCATTTCGGACAGTGCGCTGATCGCGGCCGCGACCATGTCGAACAGGTACATCACCTCCCGGCAGTTGCCCGACAAGGCAATCGACCTGAT
>JAULYU010000160.1:0-4036 GCA_032117735.1 Microbacteriaceae bacterium | reverse complement strand
GCCGCCGAGGTACGGACGGAGTGCGTCGGGGATGGTGACCGAGCCGTTCGCGTTTTGATGCGTTTCGAGGATTGCCACCAACCAGCGAGTGGTGGCGAGTGTGCCATTGAGTGTCGCGACTGTCTCGGTTGCACCACCTTCGGGTCGGTGGCGAATGTTGAGGCGCCGTGCTTGAAACGTCGTACAGTTCGACGTCGACGTGAGTTCGCGGTAGGCGCCCTGGGTCGGAATCCACGCTTCGATGTCGAATTTGCGCGCTGCCGAGGACCCGAGGTCACCCGCCGCGACATCGATCACGCGATACGAAAGCCCGAGCAACTGAAGCATTTCTTCCTGCCACGCGACCAGACGGTCGTGTTCGGCTTCCGCCTCGGTGGGAGGGCAGTACGAGAACATCTCGAGCTTGTTGAACTGGTGAACGCGCAGAATTCCGCGGGTGTCCTTGCCGTACGAGCCGGCCTCGCGGCGATAACAGGTTGACCAACCCGCGTACCGTTTCGGACCCTTACTGAGATCGAGGATTTCATCGGCGTGAAACCCGGCGAGCGCGACTTCGCTGGTCCCGGTCAAATACAAGTCATCGGCGGGAAGGTAATAGATTTCGTCCGAGTGGGCCCCGAGAAATCCCGTGCCCTGCATGATTGCGGGGCTCACGAGCGTCGGAGTGATGAGGGGGGTGAAGCCCGCGGCGAGCGCGCGGTCAAGAGCGAGCGACATGAGTGAGATTTCCAGACGGGCGCCGATTCCGGACAAAAAATAAAACCGTGAACCCGACACCTTGGTTCCGCGGTTCATGTCAATGGCACCGAGCATTTCGCCCAATTCGAGGTGGTCGCGAGGCTCAAAATCGAAGGTGGGAACATCGCCCACCTCGCGTAACGTGACAAAGTTCTCCTCGCCCCCCGCTGGTACTCCGTCGATGATGACGTTACCGATTTCACCCGCGACGCGAGTGAAGTTATCGCCCGCTTCGGTTGCCGCTTTGTCAGCAATCTTGACGCGCTCCGCCAGATCCTGGGCGGCGGCGACGAGTACGACCCTGTCTTCTTTCGACGCGGCGGCGACTAACTTTCCGTGAGTGTTTTGTTCCGCTCGGAGCGTTTCAAAGTGAGCAATCGAATCGCGGCGAACCTGGTCCGCAGCGAGCGCGCGGTCCACCACGGAAACGTCGTCACCCCGGGCCATGAGTGAAGCGCGGACAACGTCCGGTTCCGCCCTCAGTAGCGTGGGGTCGATCATCGTCAGCCTTCTTTTCCTGCGACGAGCCGGCCAAGCCAAGCCCGCGCATCGACAAACGCCGTGTCAGAATACTGATCGGTAACGGTCGGCGTGTAGCCGTCTGCTCGACGGTAGGAACCGAGGAACTGTAGCCCCGGGCTGTACCGTTTTAATCCGAGAAGCGCGTCCGCGACGCGCTCGTCCTCGATATGTCCATCGATATCAATCACGAAACGATAGCGACCGAGTGCGTCACCGATTGGGCGCGATTCGAGAAGGGACAGGTTGACTCCGCGCGTTGCGAACTGCTCGAGCATCTCCAGAAGTCCGCCGGGCCGATCATCCGGAAGTTCGACGATGACGGTGGTCTTGTCGGCACCCGTGCGGGGAGATACCGCCCGGCGACGACCGATGAGGACAAACCGGGTTACGGCGGACGGGTTGTCGCCGATGAGCGTGGCAAGAGTCTCCACCTCGGCGTGCGCCGCAAATCCAGCGGGTGCGATGGCCGCGTCGCCGTGATGACCCGCCGCGACATCGAGCGCGGCGGACACGTTGGAGGTTGCGGGCATGTGTTGGTGGTGGGGAACGTGTGCTTCCAACCACTGTCGGCACTGGGCATAGGCAACCGGGTGCGCCACGACGACATGAACATCGGCGAGCGCCGTACCCGAACGAACCACGACATCAAAATTCACGGGTACGAGAAACTCCCCCAAGATTTGTAACCCGGACGATTGGGCGAGCGCATCCTGCGCGGCGCTCACGCCGCCCTCGACGGAGTTTTCCACCGCAATCATGGCCGCGTCGGCGCGTCCGTCGACCACCGCGGCCAGCGCGTCCCCGACGTTATTGACCGGAAGCCATTCCTGACCCTCCGCTTCGGGAACCTGCCCCAGTGCGGTCCACGTGAAAGTGCCCACGGGTCCTAAATAGGCGTACGCCACGGTGGCTCCTTTCCGAATCGCAGGGATTCCAGACTATCGCGGGCACGAGTGCCCAGCGGAGTGTTTATCGGGCGTAATCGGGGGCGGCGGGTAAGCCGAAAAACTCTTCCAGGGTGATCCTCGGTGTCAGGCTCAATTCCGCCGCGAGTTCCACCCCCACGAAGCGCCAGTGCCACGGCTCATAGATGTATCCCGTGATCGAGGTTTTCCCTCGGGGGTACCGCAAGTGCCACCCAAACCGCGGCGCATTCCGCATCAGCCATTTTCCCTCGGGGGTCTTGCCGAAGCAGGCTTGAATGGTGCACGCTCGATCCGCGGCGGCGATGTCGACGGACAGTCCGATTTGGTGCTCCGAGTAGCCCGGGCGGGCGCTCTGCATATCGGCAGCCTCTCGACCAATCGACGCGACCCAGCCGTTGTACACCGACACCTGTGCCGAGTACGAGCGGTAGCTGCTTTGGACAACCAGGTCAATTCCGTCCCGGCGCGCCGCGCGAAACAGTGAACGGTAAGCCTTCGCCGCATCCCGTCGAAGAACCGGTGTGTAGACGTGGGGCACGTCCATGGTCGTAAGGCCATTCGGCACATACCTTTTCGGGGTCAAACGGCGCAACTTGTCCACCACAACCCACAGGGAATCCGCCTCATCGATGGAATGGAGAGTCGTATCGAAAACGGCGACGACTGCGGTTGGGGCTGGGGCTGTCGTCGCGGACTGTTGCGTGGGTGCCGGAATTTCTGATGCGGGAGGGGCTGACGCCGCACACCCCGCTAGCACCAGCGAACTGGCGGCGAAAAGGACAAGAGATCGGAACATCCCATTAAGGTTAGCGGTCGCGGACTCGTGAACGCGCCAGCATTTCCACGGCCGAGGCGCCACGGCCGCCGCCGCGGGAGTGTCGATGCGTTGGCCGCGGTGGGAAGCCAACAGAATGGTGTCATGGAGATACAGGTTTCGGACGAGCGTATCGTTGGACTTCGCGATGGTGAGGCCGTCGGTTGGGTCGATTTCGAGGTGTCCGACGGCGTCGCGCGACTCTTTCACACGGAGGTTCTCCCGACCATGCGTAATTCTGGTGCGGGAACTGAACTCGTTGTCGCTGTTTTGGAATGGTTCCGTGACAACACGACTCATCGCATCGTCGGAGTGTGCCCGTTCATTCCGGTTGTCATCAAACGACACCCCGAGTTCGCGGAACTGACGACCCGCTAGTCGTCGAGGTCGGCGTCGGACCACTCGCCCGTGGTGAGGTAACTCACCTTGGACGAGATTTCCACCACGTGGTCGGCGATTCGTTCCAGATAACGGCTCGCGAGTGTGACATCCACCGTGTGCACGGCCTTTTCTTTCCACGACTTGTCGAGAACGACCTCGAACACCTCGCGGTGGAGTTCGTCAACACGCGCGTCGGCCGCCTGAATCGAGCGGGCGAGGTCGACGGAGGTGTTCTTGAGCAACTTGACGAGTTTTTTACTCAAACGGACATCGAGTCGCGCCATCTCGTCGAAGGTATCGGCCAGCGATTCAGGAATTGCGGAATCGGGGAAGCGGAAACGGGCGATAGTCGCAATGTGCGACGCGAGCGCCGACATTCTCTCGAGTGAAGCCGAGATTCGGAGGGTGGACACCAGGATTCGCAGGTCCTTGGCGACCGGCGCTTGCAGTGCGAGGGTGCGAATGACGAGTTCGTCCAAAGACAGTGCCTTTTCGCTGACGCTTTCCGCACCGGCGAGAGCCCGATCAGCGGCCTTGACGTCGGCCTCTAACAGGGCGGTCGTCGCGTCGGTCACAATGGTGAAAACGCTGTCCGCGATTTCGACGATACGTCCTTGGACGGATTCCAGCTCTTGGTCAAACATTTCGCGCATCG
>JAULYU010000159.1:0-3467 GCA_032117735.1 Microbacteriaceae bacterium | reverse complement strand
GGATGGAGTATCGCCGGTTCATGCTGTGGACCACGCCCGCCTGCATCATTTGGGCGGGGGCGTATGTCACCGTCGGTCGCACCGCCGCGCTCACCTTCGAAGAACTGAGCCAAAGTCTTCACTTCGCGGGCTATATTTTTGTCGGGATCATCGCCCTGTTCATTGTCATTATGGCGATCGTCAAGAAGTCACTGGGGCGTTACACGCACCACGACGACGATCACGACGACGATCACGACGACGACTGATTAGGCGTAGCGCCCGGCCAGTTCGGCCGCGGTCTCGCGAGCCGCCTCGATGAAGCGCGAATCACCCGTTTCACTGTCGCGGAATGCCCGGTCAAGGTAGGCGTCCACCACAATCAACGTTTTTTCGAGGTCCAGCACCGTTGCGTCGCTGTCGGGTGATCCGAATTTGTGGTGGAGAACCGTCGACATCGTTCGAGCGGCAATTCGCGATCGCGGCTCGGACGTTCGCGGGTGAAGAATGTTCTTGTCTGATTCGTCCTCGTTTTTCCGGACATCCAAGACATCGCCGAGGCGCAGGGAACGAAACCCCGGTTCAGTGCGGAACATGTCTACGTAGAGCTCGAAAAACGCGATGATGGCCGCCGGAGCCGTCGTGACGGCGGGGTCGTCGACCGCTCCGACAAAACGATTGTTGGCGCGTTCGAAGTTCCGGACGGCGAGGGCCTTCAGAATTCGCACGCGGTCTTTGAAGTAACGGTAGACCGTCCCGATGGACGCGCCCGCTTCTTTCGCGACGTCGGCGGTGGTGAGGTTTTCGTACCCTTTGTCGTGGGTGACCGCCGCCGTGGCGTCGAGCAGCGCCGTCAGGCGGGCGTTGCTGCGCGCTTGAACGGGCGTGTTGGTGAGCAATTCCGTTTTGAAGAGTTCTTCACTTGCCGGAACATGGGCGATAGCCACGACGTACTCCCTTTGTCGATTAAATAAAATTTACTACTCTCAGTATTTATACCTACAGCTCTGAGGGTATAAGGCAAGTGTAAGAACTGCCTGTGTAATCAACAACTTGCTGAACAACCGTCGAGTTTTAACGGACGGTAATGTGGTATTCGATGTCGGACAGACCCACTCCCCCCGCGACGATGCACATCGCCGCTCGAATCGAGGACGCCTACACCGCGTTTCGTGCGCGCATCGCACGGCTATCGGGAAAGCTTCCGACCGTCGTGGCTTTTCGCGGCTACGGCTCGACCCAGTCGGTTCGAATCCTGGCGCGAGTGTTGTTCATCCACCCGGACCCCACCACCCACAAGGTCCGAAAATACGTTCGCGGTTGGCGAGCGTTTCGCGGTGTTCCCGTCGCGCACACCAAGATCACGGTGAAAATCGGGGACAAAAAGTTTCGGGTCTGGAGCGACCGGGGCGGTGTGGTCGACGAGGGGCTTCCCATCTCCCTGCCGGCCGGCCTTCACACGGTTCAGATGAGGGTCGACAAAGGCACCGGCTGGGCGTCCAGCGACGTGCGTATTGTTGACGGGGCGACGCGAGTGGGTATCGTCTGCGACATCGACGACACCGTGATGGTGACCGCACTTCCCCGACTTCTTCTGGCCGCGTGGAACACGTTCGTTCTGGACGAGCACGCACGCAGGCCCGTGCCGGGCATGGCCGTCTTCCTGACCAAGTTAGCCGACCGTTACCCCGACGCCCCGGTTGTGTACCTGTCGACGGGACCGTGGAACGTCGCGCCGACCCTCGAACGTTTTCTGTCACGCCACATGTTCCCCCGCGGGCCCCTGTTGCTCACGGACTGGGGCGCAACCCCCGATCGGTTTTTCCGCAGCGGTCGCGAACACAAGGTGAAGAGCCTCGACCGTTTGGTGACCAAGTTTCCGAACATCCAGTGGCTGCTCATCGGTGACGACGGGCAACACGACGAGACCACCTACGGCGACTTCGCTCGGCGCCATCCCGACAACGTGCTGGGAGTGGGCATCCGGCGGTTGTCCGGACCCGAAGCGGTCCTCGCGGGTGCCCCGATCACGCATCCCGCACCGGTCGCCGGTCTGCCGTGGGAGTACGGACACGACGGTGCCGAGTTGGCGGACAAGTTCCGTTCCGCCGGGCTGTTGGGTGGGCCCCAACCCGCGCCTTAACCCGCGGCGACTCGCTCGGGCTTTGCTGTGGCCAGCATGTCGTGAACCAGTGGAATCACGGTCGTTCCGTACAACTCGATGGACGACATCAGTTGTGAGTGCGGCATCGGCCCGTTCGAGTATTTGAGGTCAAAGCGCTGAACCCCAACCGACTGAATGGCTCTCACGATTTTACGGGCGACGGTTTCGGGTGAACCGACATACAGCGACCCGTGGTGTACCTCGTTCAGGTAGTGATCTTTGGTGATGGGTCCCCACCCGCGTTCGCGCCCGATTCGACCGAACGAGTCAAGATAGTTGGGCCACAATTCCTCGATAGCCTGGTCGTCCGTTTTCGCGATGTGCCCGGGTGAGTGAATCGAGATGGGGAGCGGCCCGCGGCCGAATGATTCGAGCTGGTCGTGGTACAACTTCGAATAGGGCGCGAAGCGGGCCGGGTCACCGCCGATGATGGCGAGCGCGAGCGGGATTCCGAGCCGTGCCGCGCGCACCACCGATTCGGGGCTTCCGCCGACTCCGACGCGCAGCGACATGCGCCCACCGTCGGTCTTAGGGAAAACGTCGTGGTTGTCCAGCCCGGCGCGCATGTGTCCGGACCAGGTGACGGGCTTCTCGTCGAGCAACTGGACGAGCAGTTCAAGTTTCTCTTCGAACAACTGGTGGTAATCGGACAGTTCGTACCCGAACAGCGGGAACGACTCGGTGAATGAGCCCCGCCCGGCCGTGATTTCGGCGCGACCGTTGGACAGCGCATCAATCGTCGCGAACCGCTGGTACACCCGAACCGGGTCTTCGCTCGACAACACGGTCACACCGGAACCGAGAGTGATGCGCGATGTTCGCGTCGCGATACCCGCGAGGACCGTGTCCGGCGCGCTGACCGCGAAATCCGCGCGGTGGTGTTCGCCGATGGTGATCGAGTCGATCCCGAGCGAATCCGCCAGAACCGCCTGTTCGACGAGGTTTCTGATCACGGTTCCGGCCGACTCGGGGGTTCCGTTGTCATCAACGGTCATGTCCCCGAACGTGTCGAGCCCGAACTTCGTCGCCTGCGTGTGTGTCGTCATATCAGTTCCCAATCTGCGGGTGTCACGTATATTCCCTAAGGCTGAAGGCGCGTGACCGACCAGGTGTCACCGGTGCGTTCGAACACGATGCGATCGTGCATGCGGTTCGATCGTCCTTTCCAGAATTCCATCCGTGTCGGGACAATGCGAAACCCTCCCCAAAAGTCGGGGCGAGGAACGTCGCCGTCACCCTCGAATCGCTCGTCGGCAGCGTGGAATTGTTGTTCCAGCGCGGCGCGGGATTCGATCGGCTGCGACTGGTTACTCGCCCACGCCGC
>JAULYU010000158.1:0-3221 GCA_032117735.1 Microbacteriaceae bacterium | reverse complement strand
CGATGACTGTGTCGAGGGTCTTCGCGCGCTGGATGTTCCCGCTTTTAGCGTTCAATATCACCCGGAGGCGGCGGCCGGACCGCACGATTCGACGTACCTGTTCGACCAGTTCCGCGACCTCGTCGTCCCGTCGAGGAAAGCCCACTGATGCCCAAGCGCGACGATATCTCTTCCGTTCTCGTCATCGGTTCCGGACCGATCGTGATCGGGCAGGCCGCCGAGTTCGACTACTCGGGCACACAGGCGTGCCGAGTGCTTCGCGAGGAGGGTATCCGGGTCATTCTGGTGAACTCGAACCCCGCCACCATCATGACGGACCCTGATTTTGCCGATGCCACCTACATCGAGCCAATAACGACGTCCGCCATCGAGGCCATCATCGCCAAGGAACGACCCGACGCGATTCTGCCCACGCTGGGTGGACAGACCGCACTGAACGCGGCCATGGCGCTCCACGAACAGGGCATTTTGACCAAATACAACGTTGAACTGATTGGCGCGAAGTTCGAGGCGATTCGCCGAGGCGAAGACCGCCAGATTTTCAAAGACCTTGCCATCGAGTGCGGCGCCGAGGTCGCTCGAAGTGTCGTGGTGGACTCCGTCGACGCCGCGCTGACGTTCGTCGTCGAATCGGGATACCCCGTGGTCATTCGCCCCTCGTTCACGATGGGCGGTCTGGGCTCGGGTTTCGCGTACGACGAAACCGAGCTTCGGCGAATGGTGGCGAACGGAATCCATGAAAGCCCGACGGGCGAGGTGTTGCTCGAGGAATCGATTCTGGGGTGGAAGGAATACGAACTCGAACTCATGCGGGACACGGCGGACAACACGGTTGTGGTGTGCTCTATCGAGAACATCGACCCGGTCGGTGTTCACACCGGAGACTCGCTCACCGTCGCACCCGCGCTGACACTGACCGACCGTGAATATCAGAATCTGCGGGATATCGGCATTCGAATCATTCGTGCCGTCGGTGTCGACACGGGCGGATGCAACATCCAGTTTGCAATCGATCCCGCGAACGGCCGTGTCATTGTGATCGAGATGAATCCGCGCGTCAGTCGCTCCAGCGCGCTCGCGTCGAAGGCAACGGGTTTTCCCATCGCCAAAATCGCCGCCAAACTTGCCATCGGCTATCGCCTCGACGAAATTCCGAACGACATCACGGGAGTGACGCCCGCGTCGTTTGAGCCGACACTGGACTATGTCGTCGTCAAGGCGCCGCGGTTCTCGTTCGAAAAGTTCCCCGACGCCGACACGACTCTCACCACGACGATGAAAAGCGTGGGGGAGGCGATGGCAATCGGACGGAATTTCACCACCGCACTGCAAAAATCGTTGCGGTCGCTGGAAAAACGGGGGAGTTCGTTCCACTGGGACGGTCCCCTCGGTGACCTCACCGAACTGTTGACCCTGGCGCGAAAGCCGACCGACGGACGAATCGTCACGGTGCAACAGGCCCTCCGGGCGGGAGCGACGGTCGAGCAGGCGTTTGACGCCACGGCCATTGACCCCTGGTTTCTCGACCAAATTGTCCTCATCAACGAAGTTGCGTCCGAAATCGCGAAGGGTCCAATGTCCGCGGAATCGATTCGACTCGCGAAAGACCACGGTTTCAGTGACACGCAACTCGCGTCGATTTGGGGAACCACCGAAGACGAGATTCGAGCGTTTCGGCACGAGCACAACATTCGTCCGGTGTTCAAAACGGTCGATACGTGCGCGGGTGAGTTTCCCGCGCTGACGCCCTATCACTATTCGTCGTACGACACCGAAACCGAGGTCGTTCCGTCCGACCGCACCAAGGTCATCATCATCGGTTCGGGGCCCAACCGAATCGGGCAGGGAATCGAGTTCGACTATTCGTGCGTGCACGCGTCGTTTGCTCTGGCTGACGCCGGCTACGAGACCATCATGATCAACTGCAACCCCGAAACCGTGTCCACCGATTACGACACGAGCGACCGACTGTACTTCGAACCATTGACGCTCGAGGACGTGCTCGAAGTGATTCACGCCGAGAACGCGAGCGGGACGATTCTCGGTGCCATCGTGCAACTGGGCGGTCAAACCGCACTGGGGTTAGCGCACGGACTCGCGCGCAACGGCGTCACGATTCTCGGAACGACACCCGATGCCATCGACATCGCGGAGGAACGCGGACGATTCTCGGCCGTCCTCGCTGAGCACGGATTGGTTGCCCCCCGGAACGGAACGGCGACTGACGTCGAGTCCGCGATCGTCGTGGCCGACGACGTCGGCTACCCCGTCCTCGTTCGACCGTCCTACGTCCTGGGCGGTCGCGGCATGGAGATCATCTATGACGCGGAATCCATTCGAGACTATTTCGTCCGAATCGCCGAGTCCGCCATCATCGGTGTCGACGCGCCACTTCTGGTCGACCGCTTTCTCGAAGACGCGATCGAAATCGACGTCGATGCTCTGTTCGACGGAACCGACCTTTACGTCGGCGGTGTGATGGAGCACATCGAGGAAGCGGGGGTTCACTCGGGCGACTCGGCGTGCACGCTGCCCCCGGTGACGCTGGGGCGCGGCGTGATCGATCAGGTCGTTGTCGCCACGCGTGCGATCGCGACCGGAATCGGCGTGCGTGGTCTGCTCAACGTGCAGTTCGCTGTGTCGGCCGGTGTGCTCTACGTCCTCGAAGCGAATCCACGTGCGAGCCGAACTGTTCCGTTCGTCTCGAAGGCGATGGGGACACAATTGGCCAAGGCTGCATCGCTCATCATGGTCGGACGCACCATTGCCGAGTTGATCGCGGACGGACACCTTCCGCAATCCGACGGGTCGGTTGTGCCGAGGGATGCGCCGGTCGCGGTGAAAGCCGCCGTGCTGCCGTTCAAGCGTTTTCGAACCGTCGAGGGGCGAGTGGTGGACGCGGTACTCGGACCGGAAATGCGTTCCACCGGAGAGGTCATGGGCATCGACCGAAACTTTCCACTCGCATTCGGCAAGAGTCAAGACGCCGCCTACGGAGGCCTGCCGACGTCGGGCACGGTGTTCGTGTCGGTGGCAGACCGCGACAAGCGCGCCATCGTCCTTCCGATGCAACGACTCGTCCAACTCGGTTTTGCGGTTTTGGCGACGGGCGGAACCGCCGATATCCTCGCGCGAAACGGTATTCCGGTGACAACGGTTCGCAAACACTTCGAGGCCGACGCCGGACAGGAGTCCATCATCGATTTGATTCGAGCAGGGTC
>JAULYU010000157.1:0-2651 GCA_032117735.1 Microbacteriaceae bacterium | reverse complement strand
AGTTCTGTCCCCGAATGTGCGGTTTCACTCGGCGGAATGAGCGCGACGGGCCGAACATTCCCTTATGGATATTCACGTGGCACTCCGTCGGCGCGGAGGCGCGGCGAAAACCAATCAGCTTCGCGCGCTCGGCGTCGGTCGCGGTGCAGTCTTGAGCGCGATGCGCGCGGAAACGGTGATTCGCGTCCGCAAGGGGTGGTTCGCTCTGGCCACGATTTCGCCGCTCGAGCGACGGGCGCTCATCGACCACGGATTTCTGACCTGTTCCGCCGCCGCGATGATCCGTGGGCTGCCCGCGAAAGAGCCGCGCCACTATCACCTGCGGGCGAATCGGCCCGTGACGGGCGAACGGTCCGGCCGACGCCGACAAAAATTTGCGACGAAAGGAGCATCCGTATCCCTCCTCGACATGGTCGAGGATTACCTGCAGTGCCAACCCGCCGAGTGGTCGCTCGCTCTGCTCGACGCGATCGAACGCCAGCGACTCCTCAGCGACACCGATTTTCGGGAACTCGACCGCCGGCTCCCCCGCCACCTTCGTGCGTTGCTCGCACTGCGTTCCGCCCTGCCCGAGAGCCCGCTCGAGTCGGTGATTCGCCATCGGCTGATGCAGGCGAAAATCCGTTTCGTCATGCAGCACCCGATTGGGCCGTACCGCGTCGACTTCCTGATCGGGCACGGTGTGGTGCTCGAGGCGCTCGGGGCGGAACATCATGCGAACCGCGATGCGTGGGAGCGCGATCGGGCTCGGACGATCTGGCTGAAAAATGCGGGATACGAGGTTGTTGAGATGACATATAACCAGTTGGACGACTGGCCGCCGGTTTTGTCGGTTCTGCAGAAGCTTCGCGCGTATCAGTTGCGCCGTTAATTCACACGATTCACGTTTTCGAACAGAAAACTGCCGTCCCTAGGGCGTTGCGGCTGCGCTATGCCTCTCATCCCTCCTGTTTTTTCACACGATTCACGTTTTCGGACCCGAAATCGGCTTCCAAGGCGGATTTGTGTGCAAAATTGGCAACCCAAACGGAAAGTGTGTGAAAAAACAGGAGTGGGGAGAGGGGACCCAGGGCAGGGGCCGAGCGGAGCGGGGGCCCGCTAGGCGGTCAGAGCCGCAAAGGTCTCGGGCGCCACATCCCCCACCGCCGCGATGCTCATGGGTCGGGCGATGAGAGTGTCCGCCAGTTCCGACACGCTGTCCGCGGTGACGGCGTCGAGCATGCGCTCGACCTCATCCAGGTCACGATATTCACCGCTGAATTCCGCTCGCGCGAGGCGGTTCATCCGCGAATCCGTGGACTCGAGCGAGAGAGTGGACGAGCCGAGGATTTGCCCACGAGCCCGGTTCAGCTCTGCGTCGGTGACAGACGTCATCGACTCCAGTCCGTCGCGCATCAACCGCGCGACCTCCGCAACGTGGTGCGGCGCGCACCCCGCGGCCATCCCCAGCACTCCGGCGTCGGAGTACATCACCGGGAACGAGTCGACCGAGTATGCGAGCCCGCGCTTTTCGCGGACCTCTTGGAACAGGCGCGACGACGAGCCGCCGCCCAGAATCGCCGACAAGACGTTGAGGTCGGTGCGGCGAGGGTCGCTCGCTACCAGGCCGGGGACCCCCATCATCACAACGACCTGCTCCAACGGTCGGTGCGTCACGAGAACGTCGGTGCGGCCCGCGATCGCCGCTTCGGACTGCGGTCGACGCGCCTCGGGCTCGCCGTCATCCATCGTCCAGCCGACGAGCGAGTCCAAGACCATCGCAACAAGCGAGTCATGGTCGACGTCGCCCGCCGCGGTGACAATCAGGTCGCGCGGCTGGTACCGGTCGGCATAGTGTTCGACGACCGAGTCGCGCTGGGCGCCCTCAATGTCGGCGACTGTTCCGCCGATGGGCCGCGCGAGCGGCGAATCCCCGAAAATCCCCACGAAAAACTGTTCCGCGCAGACGTCGTCGGGGTCGTCCGCCGCCATCGCCAATTCCTCGAGGATGACGGTCCGCTCCATTTCAAAAGCGTCCGCCGCCAACAGCGAATTCGACACCTGATCGCCCAGAACGCGGACCGCCTCGGCCAAATCCCCCGACCGGACTCGCGCCAAGTAACAGGTGTTCTCTTTCGCGGTCAGCGCGTTGTGATACGCACCCATCGCATCGAAGGTTTCGGAAATCGTGAACGCATCGCGCGTGCTCGTCCCTTTGAACAGCAGGTGCTCGAGAAAGTGGGTCGACCCGTGGTGACCGGCGTCCTCGTCACGGGAACCCGCTCCGATCCAGAAACCGATTGTCACCGATCGAGACCCCGGCACGTGCTCGGTCAAAATTCGCAAGCCACTCGAATGGACTGTTCGTCGAACCTCGCAGTCGCCGGTCGACGTGAACGAGATGGACGGTTCGGTGAGGGGAAGTTCGATGTACGCCATGAGAGTTCGAGCCTACACACGCTGTCGGACGACTCGTCCGTAAGGGATGTTCTGTCGGACAGCGCTCCAGGGAATGTGGCTTACGGACAGCCCATCCGACAGACAAAAAAACGGGGGCGAGCCGAAGCCCGCCCCCGCCGTGAAGCAACTGCTTAGTCGCGGAACTCGGTCTTGGCGAATTCCTTGTCGTCTTCCGCCGACTTGATACGTGCGATCGAGAAGACGATGAGACC
>JAULYU010000156.1:0-7390 GCA_032117735.1 Microbacteriaceae bacterium | reverse complement strand
CCATCCCGCCTAGTCTTTCGACAGAGCCCAGGGGCTGTTTCAGCGGGATGGAACCTTTAGAAAAATGTTACCACTCAAACAGTCGCGGCAAAACAAATCAACAGGCGTGTTAGGCCGACTTTTCCTTGGGGATTGTGCGCTCGATCATGGTCGGTGGCGCGCCCGTGTGAACCGAGTCGGCGGTCACGATGACCTTGGCGATTGACTCGGTCGAGGGGACCTCGAACATAATGGGCCCAAGCACGTCTTCGAGAATCGCCCGCAAGCCGCGCGCACCGGTTCCGCGTTTGACCGCGAGGTCGGCGATGGCTTCGAGGGCGTCCTTGTCGAATTCGAGTTGAACGCCGTCGAGGTCGAACATCTTTTGGTACTGCTTGACCAGCGCGTTGCGCGGGCCAGTGAGAATGTCAATAAGCGCACCGCGATCGAGTGGCAACACTGACGCGACGATCGGCAGGCGACCGATGAACTCGGGAATCAACCCGAACTTGTGAAGGTCTTCGGGCTGGACTTCGGCGAACAGGTTCTGGACTTCGCCCTTGAGCTGCAGCGGCGCACCGAACCCGACGCCGTGGCGCCCGACACGTTGGGACACGATTTCTTCGAGCCCCGCGAACGCACCGGCGACGATGAACAGCACGTTGGTGGTGTCGATCTGCAGGAATTCTTGGTGGGGGTGCTTGCGACCGCCCTGCGGGGGAACGCTCGCGACGGTTCCTTCGAGGATTTTCAAAAGCGCCTGTTGCACGCCTTCGCCCGACACGTCTCGGGTGATGGACGGGTTTTCGGCTTTGCGGGAAATCTTGTCGATTTCGTCGATGTAGATGATTCCCTTTTCGGCCCGCTGGACATCAAAATCCGCGGCCTGGATGAGTTTCAACAGAATGTTTTCGACGTCTTCGCCGACGTAGCCGGCCTCGGTCAGCGCGGTGGCGTCGGCGACGACGAACGGAACGTTGAGTCGCTTGGCGAGGGTCTGTGCCAGGTAGGTCTTGCCGCAACCGGTCGGCCCGATCAGGAGGATGTTCGACTTGGCGATTTCGATGTCGTCCTGCGCGTCGGCCGCGCGAACACCCTCTTGCGAGCGGACGCGCTTGTAGTGGTTGTACACCGCGACGGACAGCGCGCGTTTGGCGGCGTCTTGACCGACCACGTATTCGTCGAGGAACGCGGCGATTTCTTTCGGCTTGGGAAGATCGATGTCAACCACGTCGGCCTTCGCGCCCTGGGCCGCCTCGGCGATTCGCTCGTCAATGATTTCGTTACACAATTCGACGCACTCGTCACAGATATAAACACCCGGACCCGCGATGAGTTGCTGGACGTGTTTTTGCGTCTTGCCACAGAAGGAACACTTCATGACGTCGGTGCTGTCGCCGATGCGTGACATGAGTCCTCCTTCGCGGTCTGTCCAAGCCTAACCCCGTGCACCCGTGCGCCAGAGCAGGGCTGTCGATAACCCGTCGGCGTGGCGCGTAGGGTGGAAATATGTCGCGTCACACGCCATTCGCTCTCGTTTATGCCGTCGTCGCAATGACCTTCGGCGCCGCCGCTCCGGCGTTGGGACACGCGGCCGTGACCGATTCGACCCCGAGCAACCGGTCGTCGGTCAGCGAGATCACCGAAGTGTCCGTCACCGCAAATGAAGAACTGCTCGACATCGGTGGCAACGGCACGGGTTTCGTTTTCACGGTCCGCGACGGGAACGACCACTTTTTCGGTGACGGGTGTGTCACGGTCGACGGCGACACCGCGTCGATGCCGGTGGTTCTCACAACCGCGGGCAAATACACCGTCGCGTATCGAGTCGTGTCCAACGACGGCCACCCGATCGAAGGTTCGTATTCCTTCCGCTTTGACGGAATCGACGGAGCCGAGCCCTCACCCGCGTTCGCCGAACGACCCCGCTGCGGCGTCTCGCAGGAACCCATCGCGGCGACCGAGCCGATCCCGGAAGAATCCGCGCCCGTTAGCGAGCCGCCGACAGCAGAACCGACGACACCGTCCAACAACTTCGACGTCACGCCGTGGATCGGGCTGGTCACCATTCCGCTCGTGTTGGGCGGAGTCTGGTTGTTGATGCGGTCCCTCGGTCGACACGATTCCGAGGACCACCTGGATTAGCTTGCGATTGACTTTCGGCTCGACAGAACCTGGTCGATAAGCCCGTATTCGAGGGCTTCGGACGCGGTGAGAATCTTGTCGCGGTCGATGTCGTTGCGGATCTCGTCCACCGTCTTCTTGGTATGGCTGGCGAGAGTGATTTCGAGCCACTCGCGCAGACGCGCAATTTCTTTCGCCTGAATCTCGATGTCCGATGCCTGACCGCGGCCCGCATCACCGGTCGAGGGCTGGTGAATCAGGATTCGCGCGTTCGGCAGGGCGAGTCGCTTGCCGGGCGTTCCACCCGCCGCCAACACCGCCGCGGCCGACGCTGCCTGGCCGAGAACGACGGTCTGAATCTGGGGACGGACGTACTGCATCGTGTCGTAGATCGCGGTCATCGCGGTGAACGATCCTCCGGGCGAGTTGATGTACATGATGATGTCGCGGTCGGGGTCTTGCGACTCGAGGACGAGCAACTGAGCCATGACGTCGTCGGCAGACGCGTCGTCGACCTGGACCCCCAGGAACACGATTCGGTCCTGGAACAACTTGGCGTAGGGGTCGAGGAAGCGGGTGCCGTTGGCGGTGCGCTCTTCGAACTGCGGAAGGATGTAGCGGCTCTCGGGGACGGCGATGCCGTTGTCGTTGGTGTCAAAGTTCATGTGTCTGTCCCCTACTTCGTGTTCGTTCCGCCGCCACCGACGACATCGTCGGCCGATGCGCGAATGTGGTCGACAAATCCGTACTCCAGAGCTTCCTGCGCGCTGAACCAACGGTCGCGGTCGCCGTCTTTCGAAATCTGTTCCGCCGTCTTGCCCGTCGCTTCGGCGGTGATTTCGGCGAGGCGCTTCTTCATGTCGTTGATGAGTTCCGCCTGCGTCTGAATGTCGCTCGCGGTTCCACCGAATCCGCCGCTCGGCTGGTGCAAGAGCACGCGGGCGTTGGGCGTGATGTAGCGCTTGCCCTTGGTCCCAGCGGAAAGTAAGAACTGCCCCATCGACGCGGCCATGCCGATTCCGACGGTGACGATGTCGTTCGGAACGAACTGCATCGTGTCGTAAATCGCCATCCCCGCGGTGATCGAGCCACCGGGCGAGTTGATGTACAGGTAGATGTCCTTTTTGGGGTCTTCCGCCGCGAGCAGAAGCAACTTCGCCGCGATTTCGTTCGCGTTCTCGTCACGCACCTCGCTGCCCAACCAGATAATCCGGTCTTTCAGCAGGCGGTCAAACACGTTGGGGGGAAACATCGGTTCACTCATGTAGTACTCCTTGGTGGCTTGATTGCAAGCGTACCGAGTGCGGGCGGCACGCCGAGCCGTTTTCGCCGAGGGCAAAACCCGCGGCGGTGGCTAGAAACTACCGCGTCAGGCTCGCATCGAAGAATGCCACGAGCGCGGCCGCATACCGGTCGGTTTCGGTCAACATTCCCTCGGTGTGGTCGGCACCAGCGAACGTCTCGAGGGTGATGTCCGCGCCCACCGACTCGGCGTATTCGACGAAATCGAGCGACGACTGATACTTGAGGCGCTGATCGTTGTCCCCGTGCAACACGAGCATCGGCCGGTCGCCGGCGGCATCAATCGCGGTGGTCACAGCCGTTTCGGTCAGGTTCACACCGTGGAAAACCTGTGCCGCCACAAGGACGAACTGCCACAGGAAACCGGGGAAACCTTGGAACTCGAGTTCTTGTTCGGCGGCGGCGCTGAAGTCGAAAATCGTTCCCTCCATGGCGAAGGCGCTGACATTCTCGGTTTTCGCAGGAACAAGGCTCGTGGTGACGGCGCCGCCGGACACCCCGAACATGCCGAGGCTTTCGGCCCGGATACCCTTCTCGGCGATGAGCCAGTCGGCGACGACCGCGAAGTCGTCCGATTCCTCTTGGCCGGCCGAGTGGCGGCCGTCGGTGCACGTCGATTCGCCCTCGTCACGGCGGTCCACCAGGAGGACGTTGAAGCCGCTCTTGACCAACATGGTGGTGGGCAAAAGCGTGTTGAAGTCGCGACGTGACGTTCCAATTCCGTGGGTGACGATGACGGTCTTGCCGTTGCTCTCGGTCGGGGTGATCCACCAAGCGGCCAGGTCGATGCCCTCGGCAACAGGAATAGTCGTCGGTTCATACGGGACGTCCACCAGCCACCACGCGGACAGGTCGTGCCCGATCCACTTGTCCCAACCGGGTCCTTCAAACGGGCCGTTGTCTTTGCCCGGCGTCTCGAAGTATTCGGGGGTGTTTTCCACGTCATCGTCGTTGATGGCGCAGGGAACGGACGTTGCCGACGTGTAGATGTAGTTGCCCACCGCAAGCCCCCCGCCGACGAGCAACAGAACGGTCGAACCGGCGATGACGCCCCAGAGAGTGGATTTCTTCATTCGAGCAGGTTATCACCGCGAACCGAAAACGAACCAGCCCGCGCGCGTTCGAATTTAGTGCTTGTGTCCGTCGTGATCGTCGTGGTCATGCCCGTCGTGGTCGTCGCCCCAGACCGGGTCGGTCACCGCCGAGTTGGCGACGCTCGTGAATTCGGTGAGGTCGAGGGTCTTGCCCTTCGAATCGGTGACCGTGATTTTGGACAGAACACTCGACAGTGCTTTGGAACGGGCGACTTCGCCGACCATGCCCTGAACCTGACCGTTTTCGGACACGATCTTGATGAACTCGTTGACATCCATGCCGTACTGCTGGGCCGACTGCATCAGGTACTGCAACAGTTCGTCCTGGCCGACCTGGACTTCTTCTTTCTCGGCGAGTTCGTCGAGCAGAATCTGGGTGCGGAACGACCGGCCGGTCGATTCAGTGACTTCGGCGCGGTGAGCGTCGTCCTTTTCGCGTCCCTCTTTCGCCAAGTGGCGCTCGACCTCGTCGTCGATGATGTTCTGCGGTACCGCGATGTTCGTCTTGTCGAGCAGAAGGTCGAGCAGCGCCTGACGCGCCTTCGCACCGTTGTCGAACACCGCGCGCTTTTCGATCTGGGTCTTCAGGTCGTCACGCAGTTCCTTGATCGTGTCGAACTGGCTCGACACCTGGGCGAACTCGTCGTCCGCCTCGGGCACCTCGCGCACCTTCACCTGGTTGACCGTGATTTCGATTTCGGCTTCTTGACCCTCGTGGTCGCCGCCGACCAGGGTCGACTTGAAGGTCGTGGTCTCACCGGCGGTCAATGTTTCGACAGCCTCGTCGAGGCCCTCAATGAGGTCACCCGAACCGACCTCGTAGGAAATCGACGACGCGGAGTCGACCGCCTTTCCGCCGATTTTCGCGGTGAGGTCCATGACGACGAAATCGCCCTTCCCCGCAGGGCGTTCGACCGTCACGAGCGTTCCGAAACGGGTGCGAATCGCAAGAAGTTCTTCGTCGACCTGAGCGTCGGTGACAGGCACAGTGTCAATCGAGACCTTGAGCGAGTCGTATTTGGGCAGAGCGACCTTCGGGCGAACGTCCGTCTCGATCGTGAGGACGAGGTCGCCCGAGAAGTCTTTGTCCGACGGCAGTTTGGTGTCGACGATTTCGGGGCGGCCGAGCGTGCGGATTTTCTCCGCCTCGGTCGCCATGCGGAAGAACCGGTCGACGCCTTCGCTGACGGCGTGGTTGATGACCTCTTTGCGCCCAACTCGTTGGTCGATGAGCTGCGGCGGGACCTTGCCCTTGCGGAAACCCTTGATCTGAACCTGCTCGGCGATGTGCTGGTAGGCGTGGTCGATCGACGGCTTCAACTCGGCCGGCGTGACCGAAATCTGCAACTTGACTCGGGTATCCGACAGGGTCTCGACGATGGTGGTAGGCACTCGGTAACTCCTCGATAAAAAACGGACAGACTGACGTTGTCGGGGCGACAGGATTCGAACCTGCGACATCCCGCTCCCAAAGCGGGCACTCTAGCCAAGCTGAGCTACGCCCCGGGCCTCGTGAACCAAAATTCACGACGCAACCCCAGTCTAGCGGGTGGTGGATTTCTCGCTCGCCACGGTTTGTTATAGGCTCCCCTGTGGGGATGTAGCTCAATGGTAGAGCCCCAGTCTTCCAAACTGATTACGCGGGTTCGATTCCCGTCATCCCCTCCAGTTCGCTCTGACGCTCAAAAAATCGTTCGAGTCACCGCGCAATCCGACAATCCCAGGCTCAATCTCTTGACTGGGAAGGTTTCGAACAATACGCTCAAAGCCACCAATAATTTTCAACGTTTAGGACAGCCATGAAAAAGACAATGAGGAAGACTTCTCTTTCACTAGTCGCAGCGACCTTAATGATGGTCGCCCCCGTGACCTCGCTGGCATTCGCCGCCCCCGCCGTGGTGGACACAATTACTGTCGGCGCGAGCCCATGGTCTGTGGCGTTCAGCCCCAAAGGAAAGTTCGCCTACGTCGCAAACCTGGACGACGACACCGTGTCGGTGATCACAGTTGCCACGGGAGACGTGGTCGACACAATTGACGTCGGCAACGGCCCATCTGCTGTGGCGTTCAGCCCCAACGGGAAAAAAGCCTACGTCGCAAACTACCTCGAGGACACCGTGTCCGTAATCACTGTAGCAACAGGAGAAGTGGCGGAAACGATCAACGTAGGCGATGGCCCGTGGTCGGTGGCGTTCAGCCCCAACGGGAAAAAAGCCTACGTCGCAAACTACCTCGAGGACTCCGTGTACGTATTAACTGTTGCAACGGACGACATCACGGACACAACCACCGTTGGCGATGGCCCGTACTCGGTGGCATTCAGCCCCAACGGGAAAATGGCCTACGTAGCGAACGGCCTCACCGACAATGTCTCGGTGATTCGGGTTTCAACAGGTGACGTGACCGACACAATCACCGTTGGCGGTGCCCCACAATCGGTGGCGTTCAGCCCCAACGGCAAAAAGGCTTACGTCACAAATGCTAATGACGACACGGTGTCCGTGATTAAGGCATCAACCGGCGAAGTGACAAAGACAATCACCGTTGGCGATTACCCGACTTCCGTGGTGTTCAGCCCCAACGGGAAAAAAGCCTACGTCGCAAACTTTCTCGGGGACACCGTGTCCGCGATCAAGACATCAACGGGGGACGTGACGGACACAATCAGCGTTGTCGATGGCCCGTATTCGGTGGCATTCAGCCCCAACGGGAAGCGGGCATATGTCGCCAACGTCAATAGCGGCAACGTCGCGGTGATCAAATAACATCGGGCCGGTTGGCGGGCCCCGCAACCCAAACCCCGAGCAACGAGAGCTCTACGCCAATAGACCCGCACTCGATCTAGACAACGATAACCCCGGCCGCGGTCGCCTAACCCGCAGCGTGCCGGG
>JAULYU010000155.1:0-3547 GCA_032117735.1 Microbacteriaceae bacterium | reverse complement strand
GATCGCATGCAGGTCAAGCAGTCGATGGTTCCGTATCACTTCGGTAGCCGCGACGGTCTCATCACCGAAGCCACGATTTGGGCTTTTCGCGACTGGTCGCGCAACGCAATCGACGCCGTCCGACGCACCCGCGGCGATGGGGAGAGCCGGCTTCGCGCCTATGTCAATGCGGAAATTGATTGGGCTATCAAGGTCGGGCCGATTGCACTACTCGTCCAATATCCGATGTTGTCCGAACCGGTTCGAGCCCAATTGGAACAGCAATACGGAGAGGAAATGCGTCGGATACTCGAATACCACCTCGCAGTCCTCACCGACCTCGTAGTCGACATTCGGACCGGCTCGGCAAACCCGCTCGACTATGACGAGTTCAGCTACCCCGGGGTCGAGCAGGCGATTCTAAAATCTAACGAGTTCCTCGCCGCGACCAGTGTTTCGTGGGCGTCCCACGGAGTACAGATGTGGGCGAGCGGCGCTCACCTGTCAACAAAAAGCTTCTGGGCGATTGACCTGCCCAAGGTCGGCGCGGGATTTGCAATCAAGAACCACATCGACGAGATCGTCGCCACCGCCAAAGGTCGCTGAGTCGGCGCATTCACCTTCCGGATGAGTCCGGTTGATAGAATTCGTCTCATGGCTCGTCCCCGTTCCGGCACATCACCCCGCGTTGCGGAGGACCTCGATGCGTCCTTTTGGCGCTCGATTTGTGGAATCGCGTCGCCAACCACACGTGAAAAGTTTTTGTACCTGACCATCGAAGAATTCGGCACACTCGGTCCGGGTCGATTCAAGCACAAAGACGTCGTCACCCGACTCGGGTACACCATGGCGATGGTCAACCATTACTTCGGTTCCCGAGGCGGCCTCATCGCCGAGGCGGCGTCGACGGTGTACGACCTGTACGTGGACGCCATGGCACGAGGAGTCGCCGAGGCTCCGAACGATCCGAAAGAACGACTTCGAGCATGGATGACCACCCAGGTTCAATTCGCGCTGGAACGACCGGGCTGGATGGTTGTCCTCAACTACCCCGAACTGGCTCTCGAAAACCCGGTCGAATTCAACGAACTGTTCCGCGCGCGAATGACGCTCGGGTTTGAATTGAACCTGTGCCGACTCGCCCAGCTGATTCTCGATGTGAAGACCGACAGCGTGACCGATGTCGAACTCACCGAAGACAACTTCGATCGGGCTCGCTATCTCGGAGACCCACGGCTTGTCGAACTCACCGCCAGCGTTGCAATGTCGACCCTCGGTTCCGCGGTCTGGGGCGCCGGGTCGCACGCACCGTCACGATCCACCGCGGAAGCGCTCGCCCTGCGGGACCATGTCATGGCCACACACCTCAGCAATGTGATTCGTTTCATCGAGGGCGAAGTGCTGTGAGCCGTCAGGCGGGGAAACAACCCTCAAAGCTGCAGACCCCAAGAAGCATCCCGACGAGGTACAACTGAGCGGCCGCCCAACCCGCCAGCACAAGCCCGGCAATCACCCGCGACGCCGCGCTCGAGTTGGAGAAAAAAGCGAACAGGGGCAACACCAGCGCTAAGGCGGCGAGCAGAATCAGCGCGACTACGGCAATCACCTTGATGACCACCGAATTCGAGGGTTCGTACAGAATCATTCCGACCAAAAACAGTCCGGAAAACTCGAGAAACACCAACACGGGCGTAACCACGCCGCTGGCAATCGCAAGCACTAACGCCGTCGTGTTCGAACGCTGTTTGACCATACCTAACCGTGTCAGCAAAGACGGCTACCGTCAAGACTCTTTGGCTGCCGCCTGTCAGCGAGCTGGCCGTTTAGGCACTCCGCTTGCGGCGACTCGCGACGAGGACAACTGACCCCACTGCAAGTGCGATCAGTGAGCCGACAAACGCCACCGTCACGTCGACGCCAGTGCGGGCGAGTTGGCCGGGCGCGGAATTGTTATCGTCGGCATCGTCGGAGGGCGTGCTCGAAACCGCCGTCGACGCTGCGCCATCCCCGGCAGAACTAACGGCCCGGAGCATCACGGTATAGCTGGTGCCATTCGAAAGTCCGGTGATCACGATTGGACTGACCGTCGACGCAGCACTGGTCCACGTCGCGCCGTTATCGAATGAGTACTCATAGTCCGTGACCGCCGAACCTCCGTCATCGGACGGCGGGGCGAAGAAAACCGACAGCTGGCCGTCGCCAGCAATCACGTCATCGATCAGCGGCGCGCTAGGACCTGAAGAATTACCGCTCGTCGGGGTTTCCGACACGGACGCCGACGCCGAACCGTTCCCCTCCGCATTCACTGCGCGCAACTTGACGTTATAAACGGTGCCATTGGTGAGACCTGTGATCACGATAGGACTGGACGTTGAATCTGCACTAAGCCAGGTTGCACCGTTGTCGATCGAGTACTCGTAATCAGTGATCGCAGAGCCGCCGTCCGAAGACGGCACGGTAAAGGCAACCGACAACTGCCCATCACCCGCAGTGATGGAATCAATGCTCGGCGCACTCGGTGCGACCGGTTCTGCATACGTATCAGTGGTGGTAATTCTGATGTTTTTGAAGGTTCCCGAGGTCGACCATGTTGCCGGGCCTAGAGGGTGGGAAGCAATCATGAAACCGCCATCAGAATACGAGCCGTTCGTGAACAGTCGACTAGATGAATCTTCGGCAGGGGCTCCTCCGCCGGCAGTACCAGCCAACAGACTGCACGGAGAGGCCGCCACTGTTGTCGAGACCTGTGTCAACGATTGCTGAACGCCGTCAACCCAAATTTCTTGCACATTTTGGGCTGCTGTATTGGGAACCATCACAAATTTGTAGGAATGAAAATCCGTGGTGTCCGGAAGCTCGATTCCATACAAGTCCGAGTTGAAGGTATTGAATCCGATGAAACCTGAATGCCGGTAAATGTTGTAGGGGATGTAGACACTGCCACTTCCCAAAGCGAAAATCATCGAACCCGAGACCTGACCTGCTGCACAGCCATTGTCCGGAAACCGTGCTTCAAACTCGACAACGATTTCACTCATCACCGATGTGTCGCCCAAATTTCCCGTGATGTATTGATTCATGCTCCCTACGGTGGTATTGGTAAATGTCAGTCCCGAGGCTGTGCCCAAGCCTGTGGGAGAGCCGGAAACGGTCAAATCGGCGGTCCGATCCGTTGCATTATTCACAATGGTTGACGTGTTCATCGTCGCCGTCGTGAAGTCGACGTCGACTAATTCACGGGTGACCGTGACTACGGCCTGCGCAGAGCTTGCAAAAACCAAAATCGGGGCGACAACAAGAATGGAACCCAGCAGAGCAGACACCACCGAGCGCTTTGAGAGATTGGTTTTCCGGAGGGACACCATCCAACCCTTTCGTGAAGTTAGACAAAGTGTTACATACAAATCCAAGGATTTGGGTATAACTCCATTTATTTTATTAAGATTGTCCCGAAAACGGCCGCCACCGTTTGCGACTTTGAGGGACGGCTCCACATTTCTGGTACACCCCCCGGGACTTGAACCCGGAACCCACTGATTAAGAGACAGTGGCTCAAGACGCCAAAACC
>JAULYU010000154.1:0-9934 GCA_032117735.1 Microbacteriaceae bacterium | reverse complement strand
TTACGAGAAGTGGAAGTTTGTTCTGCCCGACTCGGGAGGGACCTTCTGGAACGACACGTTCATGATTCCGATCGGTAGCCCGCGCAAGACCAACGCCGAGAAACTCATCAACTGGTACTACGACCCCGCGATTGCGGCACAGGTCGCGGCGTGGGTCAACTACGTCACCCCGGTCCAGGGCGCCTACGAGGAAGCGATCAAAATTGACCCCGCCCTCGCTGAGAACCAGCTGATTTTCCCGAACGATGAGACGCTCGCGAAAGTTCACGTCTTCCGATCGCTGGCGGACGCCGAGGAAAACGAATTCCAGGCCGCCTTCCAGGCCATCATTCTCGGCTAACCCCGGTTACCGAACAATTCGTGTGACGTGGTCAAATCATTGAGCGATTTCGCAACGGGCGGTGCCGACCTCGAGTTGGTTGGCGTGTCCAAGCAGTTCCCCGGATTCACCGCGGTGGACAACGTGAGTTTCACGGTTCCGGCGGGGTCGTTTTTCGCGCTGCTGGGACCGTCCGGTTGCGGCAAGACGACTACGCTGCGTCTGATTTCGGGGCTCGAGGAACCGACGGCGGGCAAGATTCTGCTGGGTGGGAAAGACGTGTCGAACATCAAACCGCACAACCGCCCGACCAACACGGTGTTTCAGTCCTACGCGTTGTTTCCGCACATGTCGGTACTCGACAACGTCGCCTTTGGACTGAAACAGCGCGGAGTGACGGACGCGATACGTCTCGCGCACGAAGCACTCCAGTTGGTCGAATTGGATCACGCGGCGGACCGAAAGCCGACTCAACTGTCGGGTGGTCAGCAACAGCGCGTCGCGCTGGCGCGCGCGGTGGTCAACCGTCCCGCGCTGCTCCTGTTGGACGAACCGCTCGGTGCGCTCGACCTCAAACTGCGTCGCCAGATGCAAATCGAACTCAAGTCGATTCAGTCCGAGGTCGGACTCACGTTCCTGCACGTCACCCACGACCAGGAAGAAGCCATGACGATGGCGGACACCGTTGCGGTGATGAACAAGGGGCGCATCGAACAGATGGGACCGCCCGCGGAACTGTACGAACTGCCCGCAACCCGGTTTGTCGCGACCTTCCTCGGCCAATCGAATCTGTTCGACGGGGTCGTTGCGAAGACGAGCGGGAATACGCTTTCCGTGACTGTGGGGAATCGAACCATCGACGTCCTCGCGAGTCGCTCGAAAGTGTCGACAGGAGAAATCACCGTCGGTGTTCGCCCGGAGAAAATCGCAATCTCACGCAAGGAGCCCGCGGCGTCATCGTCACGGACCGTGCTCGGGCCGGGCAAAGTCGTGGACACCTCGTTCACGGGAGTGTCGACTCAGTACGTCGTTGACATGCCCGGTGTGAAACCGATGACGGTGTTCGAACAAAACGACGGTGACATCGTCGCCAAAGGATCGACGGTGTGGTTGTCATGGGCGACCGAATATGCCTTCGGGATTCCGTTCGACACCGAGGAATTCGTCGAATCGGACGCGTCGACACGGTCGCTGTCGGTCGTCAAACGGTAACGAACAATGAGCCTCACCGCATTCAGCCACGGACCGTCGGGTGTTTCCACGGAGCCCGCCGCTCAAAAGAAGAGTCGGGTTGTGTGGTTCTTGCTGTTGCCGGGTCTCGTCTATCTCGGACTGTTCTTCATCACCCCGCTGATTTCACTCGTCATCACCTCGTTCCAAACCGCCCCGCCCGGTGCGTTCATCGGCGAATACGTGAACTCGTTCCGCTGGGAAAACTACGCCGAAGTCCTCTCGATGTACGGCGATCACTCGCTTCGGTCGTTCCTTTATGCGGCTACCGCCACCCTCATCGCCCTCGCCATCGGATACCCGCTCGCCTACTTCATCGGGGTCCGACTCCGCCCGTATCCGTTATGGCAATCGCTCGCCCTGGTCCTCGTCATCGCCCCGTTCTTCATCTCGTTCCTGCTTCGGACGGTCGCGTGGAAACAACTGTTGGCGGACGAGGGCTTCATTGTGGGGACCATGAAAGCGCTCGCGATAATTCCGGACGATGCGTTTATCACCGGCACGTCCATCAGCGTGATTTTCGGTTTGGCCTACAACTTCATCCCGTTCATGACCCTTCCGCTGTACGCGAGCATCGAGCGCCTCGACCTGCGTTTGCTCGAAGCCGGGAAAGACCTCTACGCGGGACCGTTCACGTCGTTCCGAAAGATCACGGTGCCGCTGACGATGCCCGGAATCATCTCGGGGACACTGTTGACTTTTATTCCTGCGGCCGGCGATTACGTGAACGCCAGTGCAAACTTCCTCGGGAGCACCTCGACCACGATGGTGGGTAACGTCATCGAGGCGAACTTCCTTGTCCTCCAGAACTATCCGCACGCCGCGAGTATGTCCTTGATTTTGATGGCCGCGATTCTTGTTCTGGTGTCGGCGTATGTGTACAAGAGTGGGACGGACGACCTACTGTGAAACTCGGCAAATACCTGTTGCCGCTCTACGGCATCCTCGCGCTCATCTATCTGATGGTTCCGATCGTGTACACCATCATGTTCTCGTTCAACGATTCAAACCGCACCAACATCATCTGGAACGGATTCACGTTGGACAACTGGCTCAACGTCTGCAACGCGCAAGGGGTCTGCGAGGCGTTCAACAACTCAATTGTCATCGCCGTCACCTCGACCGTCGTTGCAACGGCCCTCGGAACCGCTATCGCGATTGCCCTCGTGCGTTACAAATTCAAGGGACGAGCGGCGACCACACTGTTGCTGTTTATGCCGATGGCGACCCCCGAGGTCGTGCTCGGCGCCGGTCTCGCAGCACAGTTTCTCAGTGCAGGTATGCCCAAAGGAATGCTCACCGTCATTCTGGCCCACATCATGTTCTGCATTTCGTTCGTTGTCGTCACCGTGCGCGCCCGCGTCGCCGGCATCGATCCGCGACTCGAAGAGGCCGGTCGCGACCTGTACGCTCGCCCTTCGCAGGTGTGGTGGAAGATCACCTTCCCGCTATTGCTGCCTGGAATCGCGGCGGCGGCACTGCTCGCGTTCGCGCTGTCGTTTGACGACTTCATCATCACCAACTTCAACCGAGGTTCCGTCAACACCCTTCCGTCGTTCATCTATACGGCGGCCGCCCGAGGAATCCCGGCGGAGGCCAACGTGCTGGCGTCGGCCGTCTTCATCCTCGCGATTCTCTTGGTTCTCATCTCCCAAGTGGGCGGGGAAATCCGCCGACGAAAGTTGTCGATCGCGGCTTAGACCGAGACGGTGAGGCGGCCGACAATTTCGGACCCTCCGCTCACCGGTGCGACGAGCTCGTCCATCAGTGATTCGGCGACGGCTCGGTCGATGACGCCGTGGCGCGCCAGCAGGGTGATTGCTACGGCGGTGTTGCCGCGCTGTGAACCGTCGAGGCATTTGATGGCGACCGCAATGCCGTCCCGCGCGATAATGAGAACGCCTTCCGCCCCAATCTTGGCAATCGCGTCGGTTGCCTCGATCACACGAGTGTTGTCGCGCCCCACCCCGTCGAGCGCCCACGCGTTCCCCCGAATCGCCTCTACCAATCGATCGGCGTTCGGGTCGTGACCATCGGTGACGCGGGCGATGCCCGAGCCCAGCGCGCGGAGGCTCATCCCGAACAGTGGTGCGCCGCACCCATCGACCGCGGGCCACAGGTCGGTCGTCCCCGTGAATTCTTCGACCACCTGTCGAATGAGTGTCTGGAGCGGATGGTGCGGTTCGAGATAGGTCGCGGTGTCCCAGCCGTTGGCGACGCACGCCCGTAAAAACGCGGCGTGTTTCCCCGAACAGTTCATGGTGATGCGTTGGGGACCCTGGTTCAGGGCAATGCGTTCTGCCTTATCGTTGTAACCGAGCGGCCAGTCGGGCGGGCAACCGAGGGCGTCCGGGCCCAGATCGTCTCCGGTCAGCATCGCGGCGATGGCGTCCGTGTGCCGAGTCGATCCGCAGTGACTCGCGCTCGCAAGGACGAGCTCGACGCCGTCGAGTTTGGCGCCGGCGCGCAAGGCCGCGATGGCCTGGAACGGCTTGATTGTCGAACGCGGGAAAATCGTTGCGTCGATGTCGCCGCCGGATTCGATGACGGATCCGTCTCTATCGATGACAACGAAAGCGCCAATATGGCGTGACTCCACCAATCCGTTTCGGTCGAGGGAGGCGAGTTCGACGCACCCCTCCACCGTGAGCGGCGACATTATCGAGCGGACAGCGCTTCGTCGATGATGGCCACGGCGTCGAGCAAGAGCTCGTCACTCGTGACGACGGCGGGGAGGAAACGCAGGACGTTCGCGTAGGTTCCGGCCGACAAGAGAAGCAGGCCCTTCTTGATCGCGTAGCCGGTGATGTGGGGGACGACATCCGTGATGGGCGTATCGGTGCCGGGCTCGGTGAACTCGATGGCCTGCATCGCGCCGATTCCGCGAACGTCGCCGATGATGTTGTGCTTTTTCTGCAGGTCGCGAAGCGCCCCGCCGAGAACGCGCCCGACTCGTTGGGCTTCACCGAGGAGGTCGTGCTTTTCGATTTCGTCAAAAACTTGGACAGCGGCTGCGGCCGACATCGGGTTTCCACCAAAGGTTCCGCCCAGGCCGCCGACGTGGCTCGCGTCCATAATCTCCGCGCGACCGGTGACCGCCGAAATCACGAATCCACCGCCGACACCCTTTGCGGTGGTCACCAGATCGGGGACAACACCGAAGTGCTCGGAGGCGTAATACGCGCCGGTGCGCACGATGCCCGACTGAACCTCGTCCGAGACGTACACAATCCCGTTCTCGTTGCACCACTTCTGCAGCGCGGGAAGGTATCCATCCGCGGGGACGATGAATCCGCCCTCGCCCTGGATCGGCTCGACGACGAGGCAGGCCAAATCGGTTGCGCCGGCGCGCTTATCGAGCCACGAGATGGTGCGAGCAGCCGCTTCGGCACCCGACAACTTGTCGTGGAACGGGTACGAATTCGGTGCGTGGTGAACATCACCGGCAAAAGGTCCGAATCCGAGCCCGTACGGCATCACCTTGAAGTTCATCGACATCGTGAGGTTGGTGCGGCCGTGGTAGCCATGATCGAGAACCGCGACTCCGGGGCGACCTGTGTACTTGCGGGCAATCTTGACCGCGTTTTCGACGGCCTCGGCGCCCGAGTTCAGCAGAACTGATTTTTTGGCGAAGTCGCCCGGGGTGTGTTGGGCGAGCAATTCGCAGAGGCGGATGTACGACTCGTATCCGTTGACCCCGAAGAAGGTGTGAGTGACGCGCCGCGACTGCTCGTAGGCGGCCTCGGTCACCGCATCGTTGGAATGACCGATGGTGTTGACCCCGATACCGCCCCCGAGATCGACGATCTGATTGCCATCGACGTCCACCAGAATGGCACCCTTGGCGCGGTCGATGTAGACCGGGAATGCGGCGGAAACACCGACGGAAACAACTTTGTTTCGGCGCTCGTGGAGGGCGAGGGACTTCGGTCCGGGAATTTCGGTGACGACGAGACGTTCTTGCGTCACATCCGTGGTTACGCTGTTCATACCGATAGCGTACTCCGTTGTTGTCGGAACTTAAATTAAGAAACGAACATGAACCACGACTTTGAAATCCGCCTCCGTTGGCGAAAAACTCATCCGTCCGCGCGAGAAATCGGGGGCGACTACTCGCACGAGTCGATTCTGACGTCGGACAAACACGCGGCGCTCGTGGCGTCGGCCGCAGAGGGTTTCGGTGGTGACGTGCGACTGTGGAATCCGGAGGAGCTTTTGATGTCCGCGATCGCGCAGTGCCACATGCTGTCCTTCCTCTATGCCGCCCACCAATCCGGCATCGAGATCGAGGATTACGCCGACGAAACCCGCGGAACCATGAACTACCAGGGCGGTAAAGGTGCGATGACGAGCGTCACCCTTCGTCCGACGATCACCACCACGGCGAGCGAAGCCGATGTTGACCGACTGCACGAGGAAGCGAAAGAACTGTGTGTCATGCGCGCCTCGGTGAACTTTCCGATTCTCGTCGAGTCGGTTACGGTTCCTCCCGACGCGACCATAAACTAGTATTCGCGTGCTCGCTCGGCGCACACTCAATACGTCAAAAGGCCTTCCATGTTGCGCACCGCGTCCGTTGTTACCGTTTCCCTGATTGCTCTCGCGCTCGCGGGCTGTTCGACCGCCGGTGGTGACAATTGCATCCCCTCCGGACCCGCGTCCTCCGCGGTCACGGTCGAAGGCGAGTTCGGTATCGCGCCGACGCTGACCATCGACGGCAATCTCACGGCAACCACGACCGAACGTTCGGTGGTCATTGCGGGTACCGGCGCCGCCGCCGCGGATGGCGACTCGGTCACCATGAACTACACCCTGTACAACGGCACGACCGGCGAGGAAATCGAAAAGTCGGAATACGTCGCGGGCAGCGAGCTGTCGTACCCCATCGACACGGCGGGGACGTCGTTCGTGGGGCTGTCGAAGGCGCTCGCCTGCACCACCGTGGGAACGCGATTCGTCGCGGTCATCCCCAACGCCGAGGGATTCGGAGACCAAGCGGCTCAGGCCGGTTTGGGCGTTGAGGACACTCTGGTGTTCGTGATCGACGTCACCGGCATAGCGGCCAAGCCACTCGCCGAAGCATCGGGCGAGCCCGTCGCGCCGCTGGACGGTTTCCCTGACGTGACATTCACGGACGGCAATCCGACCGTGACGATTCCCGACGGACCCGTTCCCACCGAGTACGCGATCTCGACGTTGATTCAGGGCGCGGGAGACGTCGTTGCGGACGGCGCCACCGTCGTCGTCAACTACGAGGGCGTCAACTGGAACACCGGCGCGGTCTTCGACTCGAGCTTCGACCGCGGTTCGCCGGCAACGTTCAGCACCGCCGAGGTCATCGCGGGCTTCCGTGACGCACTTGTCGGCCAGCAAATCGGATCGCGCGTCATCGTCATCATCCCGAGCGAGCTCGGTTATGGCGATGCCGGCTCGGGCGAACTCATCAAGGGCGGCGACACGATCCTCTTCGTGGTCGACATTCTCGGGGTTCAGTAACCCCCGCCACTGGGGTCCTCAGCCCGCCACTCCTGTTTTTTCACACAACCGGGCGCCGGACACCCGTTTCTTCACACGAATCGCGATGTGGGTCCCGTTTTGGGGCTGAAACAGGGATTTGTGTGAAAAAACAGGTGGGGGCAGGGGTCGGGCGGGGTGCACGCTCCTAGAATTGGGGGGTGCCTGCTGAATCCGCGAACGACCGCCCCGTATCGGCAATGAGTCCCGCCGAGGCGCACCGCGAAGCAGCCGAATTACGAGACCGCATCACCGAATATGCCGCCGCCTATTACGAGCGCAGCCAATCGCTGGTGTCGGATGCCGAGTACGACGCCCTCATGTCCCGGTTGGACAGCATCGAACGCGAATTCCCCGAGGTGCAGAGCCAGGACAGCCCCACTCAACAAGTGGGCGGTGCGGCCGGCTCCACCCTGTTCGCCCCCGTCGTGCACCTCGAACGGCTGTACAGCCTGGACAACGTTTTTACCCTCGACGAGTTGACCGAATGGATGGCCAAAATCGAACGTGATGCGGGGCAGCCCGTGCGGTGGCTCTGCGAACTCAAGATCGATGGCCTCGCCCTCAGCATGCGTTACGAAAACGGAGTTCTGGTCCAGGCGGCGACTCGCGGCGATGGCACGACCGGCGAGGACGTCACCGAAAACGTCGCCCTCATCCCCTCGATTCCGCAGAAACTCGCAGGCGCAGGACACCCGCCCGTCGTCGAAATTCGCGGCGAGGTGTTCTTTCGAACCGCCGAGTTCGATGACCTCAACGCGCGACAGGCGTCACTGGGTGAGAAAACGTTCGCCAATCCGCGCAACGCCGCCTCGGGAAGTTTGCGCCAAAAAGCCGAGTCGAAAAACGAGCGGCAACTGGACCTCATGCGCGATCGGCTCAGTCGCTTGAGTCTCTATGTGCACGGAATCGGAGCGTGGGAGAACCCGCCGGTCGCCAACCAATCCGAGGTTTACGACCTCGTGAAGTCGTGGGGGATGCCGGTGTCGCCGCACTGGAACGTGAAGGATGACGCCGCTGGCACCGTCGCGTATGTCGAACACCACGGCGAGCACCGTCACGACATCGAACACGAGATCGACGGTGTCGTCGTCAAGGTTGACAATCTCGAATTGCACGAGTCGCTCGGCGCGACGTCGCGGGCGCCGCGCTGGGCGATCGCCTACAAGTACCCGCCCGAGCAGGTCAACACCGTGCTGCTCGACATTGTGGTCGGCGTCGGCAGGACCGGGCGCGCGACACCGTACGCGGTGATGAAGCCGGTGACGGTCGCGGGCTCGGTGGTGCGCCAAGCGACCCTGCACAATCAAGACGTCGTGGTTCAAAAGGGCGTGCTGATTGGGGACACCGTTGTTCTGCGGAAAGCGGGGGACGTCATCCCCGAGATTCTGGGTCCCGTCGTCGAGTTGCGGAACGGAGCCGAACGCACGTGGACCATGCCGGCGGAGTGCCCCGAGTGCGGCGCGACTCTGGCGCCGGCGAAGGACGGCGACATCGATCTGCGGTGTCCGAACACCGAACATTGCCCCGCACAGGTTCGCGGCAGGGTCGAACACATCGGCAGCCGAGGTGCGCTGGACATCGAGGGCCTCGGCGAGGTCACGGCCGCGGCACTCACCCAACCACTGGTCCCGGCGACACCGCCCCTGTCGAGCGAGGCGGGACTCTTCGACCTCACTATTGATGATTTGTTTCCCATTCAGGTGGTCGTCAAAGACGCCGAGACGGGACTCCCCAAACTCAATGAAAAAACGGGTGAGCCCGTCACGCAGACTCCGTTCCGCGCGACCGTCAAGAAGGAACTTGTTCCCTCGCAGGATGCGCTCAAACTGATCAAGGGGCTCGAGGACGCGAAGTCGAAGGACCTGTGGCGTTTCTTGGTCGCCCTCAACATTCGTCACGTTGGTCCGGTTGCGGCGCGTGCGCTCGCTGCACATTTCGGTTCGCTCACCGCCATCGAGGGCGCGACTCCCGAGGAACTCTCGGCAGTCGATGGCGTCGGCGCGATTATCGCGACGAGCCTCGTCGAATGGCTCGCCATCGATTGGCACCGCGACATTGTGGCGCGGTGGCGGGCGGCGGGCGTTCCGTTCGCAATTCCGGGACATCCCGGGCCGGGTGCCGCGCTCGATCCGGTTGACGGACCGCTGTCAGGGATGACGGTGGTGGTCACGGGCACGATGCCCGGTTTCACCCGCGATGGGGCTGAAGAGGCTGTTCGCCAAGCAGGGGGCAAGATTGCGTCGAGCGTCAGCGCTAAAACCAGCATCGTCTTTGTGGGCGAGGGCGCCGGTTCCAAAGAGACAAAAGCCCGCGAACTCGGCATCCGCATCGTCCCCGCCGAAGAATTTGCGGCGACCCTCGGTCTCTAATCCGCGGCCGTGAATTCGAGAGTGGTGTCGGGCCCCGTCAGCACGAGGGTGTCGCTGCCAACGGTCCCACTGGTCACTGCCCCGAGGTCGGCGAGGAATCGTTGCTCGAGATCCATGATTCCCTGGGGTGTCTCGCACCACATCTCGGTTGAGTAGATCGATTCGACCCGGAGGTCGGCATTTGTTCCCGTAATTGTCCCGCCGAACGAATTACAGACGCGACCGCTCGCGCCGTCCGCGTCAATGACGAGTGTTACGTCGGTAATCGTGGTGTCGAGTTCGCCTGCCGAGTCAGCTCCCGATGTCAAAACCCATTCCCCACGGAGTGACTCGGTGGAGGCGCCAGGCGCACATCCGGCGACCGTGAAGGCAATGGCTGCGACCAACAGTCCTGCAGATATTTTGCTCATGCCTCCATTGTGACCCCGCAGTTGCAGTTGTCCACGTTCGCGCTCGGTCACTCTCGGTAGGATTGGGGTATTCCCGACGCACGGAGAAC
>JAULYU010000153.1:0-7293 GCA_032117735.1 Microbacteriaceae bacterium | reverse complement strand
GTGGACGGATACGTCACCATGAGGGCAGCGAGACGATCGCCGTGCTCGGCGATTTTCGCGCGAAGGTCGTCGATGTCGACATCGCCGTTTTCCTGGCAGGCCACGACGATGACGCGCATGCCGGCGAGAACAGCGGATGCGGCGTTGGTGCCGTGGGCACTGGAGGGGATGAGGCAGGTGTCGCGGTGGTCGTCGCCGCGGGACAGGTGATACCCCCGAATCGCGAGGAGTCCGGCGAGTTCGCCCTGGCTTCCCGCGTTGGGCTGGAGGCTGATGGTGTCGTACCCGGTCAGTTCAGTCAGCCACTCCTCGAGTTGCGAAATCAGCAACAGGTAGCCGTTGACATCGCTCGCTGGCGCGAACGGGTGCATCCCGCCGAATTCGCGCCAGGTGACGGCTTCCATTTCGGTGGCCGAGTTGAGCTTCATCGTGCACGAACCGAGCGGAATCATTCCGCGGTCCAGAGCGAAGTCTTTGTCCGCGAGTCGCTTGAGGAATCGCATCATCGACGTTTCGCTGTGGTGCGTATTGAACACGGGGTGCGTGAGGACGTCGTCCGTTCGGACGAGAAGTGCCGGGATGGCGGTATCACCAATCACGGCATCGGTCGTCGGCAGGGCTTCGGGGCTGAGTCCAAAAATCGGGTCGATCAGCGGGTCGTCCCCGCCGGCCAGAATGCCCGTGGCGATGCCGGTCGACAGTTCGTCGAACGACAACTGCACGATGTCGGCATCCACCACGTGAATGAGGAGTCCCGCCGTGTGGGCCGAAGCGGCGAGAGACGCGGCTTTACCGGGAACGCGAATCTGAACCGTGTCAAAGAATTCGGCGTGAACGACGTCGTGCCCAGCAGCGGCCGCGCGACGCGCGAAGCGCTGGGCGCGTTCGGCGACGTTGAGCGCGATTTGGCGCAGACCCACTGGTCCGTGATACACCGCGTACATCGCCGCGAGAACCGCGAGCAAAACCTGTGCGGTACAGATGTTCGACGTTGCCTTGTCTCGGCGGATGTGCTGTTCGCGGGCCTGCAGCGTCAGCCGGTAGGCGGGTCGCCCGTCCGCGTCACGCGAAACACCGATCAGTCGGCCCGGCATCTGTCGTTCGAGGCCCTCGCTCACGGCGAAGAACGCCGAGTGCGGCCCACCGAAACCGAGCGGGACGCCGAATCGTTGTGACGAACCGAGAACGATGTCCGCACCGAGTGATCCGGGCGAGACGACAAGATTGAGAGCGAGCAGGTCGCTCGCGACGACGACGACTCCGCCGACACCCTTCACCGCAGCGATGTCGGCCGCGATGTCGCGGACGCGTCCGCACGAACCGGGGTTCTGAATCAGGGCGCCAAACGCACCGTCCACCACCGCGGCCGCAGCTTCGCCACCAGCGAAGTCGACGTACCGGAGGGTCACGCCAATGGGTGCAGCGCGGGTTTCGAGAACCGCGCGCGTCTGTGGGAAGGCTTCGGCGTCAACCAGAAAAACCATTGAATCGCTGTCAGAAACGCGACGCGCCATGAGCATTGCCTCGGCCGCCGCGGACGCTTCGTCCAACATGCCCGCGTTCGCGGTGCCCATCCCGGTGAGGTCGCACACCATCGTCTGGAACGTGATGAGGGCTTCGAGTCGTCCCTGCGAGATTTCGGGCTGGTACGGCGTGTAGGCGGTGTACCACGACGGGTTTTCAAAAATGTTCCGTTTGATCACGCTGGGCATGACCGCGTCGTAATACCCGAGCCCGATCATGTTTCGACCGACCGCGTTCTCGTTCGCGATCGCGCGCAGTTCGGCGATGGTTTCCCGCTCGCTCGCGGCGTCCGGGATTCGCGACAGGAACGACTCCTGGCGGATTGCGGCGGGGACAGCGCTGTCCATCAGTTCGTCGAGCGACGAGTAGCCGAGCGACCCGAGCATGAGGCTCTGGGCATCGCCCGTGGTGCCAATGTGGCGGCGGCGGAAATCGCTCACGGGTTACTCCGCGATCAATGCTGCGTAGGCGTCCGCCGAGATGAGTTCTCCGAGGCTGGACACGCGGACCGAAAAGAGCCAGCCGTTCCCGTACGGATCCGAGTTCACGAGTTCCGGTGAGTCGATGACAGCCTGGTTCGCCTCGACGATTTCGCCGGAACAGGGAGCGAACAGTTCGCCGACCGATTTGGTTGATTCGGCTTCGCCGACGACGGATCCGGCCGCGATGGTCTTTCCCACCTTGGGCAGGTCGACATAAACGATGTCGCCCAGCGCGTCGGCCGCGTACTGGGTGATTCCGACGACGGCGGTGTCGCCCTCGATGCGAACCCATTCGTGTTCGCTGGTGTACTGCAGTTCTGCGGGGATGCTCATGCGCGTGCCTTTCGAGAGTAGAACGGTGGGGTGATGACTGTTGCAGGGATAGCGTTGCCACGAACGTCGATGTCGACGACGGTGCCCGGTTCGGCGAACTCGGGTTCGACGAGCGCGAAGGCGATGGGATAGCCGAGAGTTGGCGACAACGCCCCGCTCGTCACGATTCCGACGACGCGGCCGTTGGACTGCACCGCGTAATCGGCTCGACCGGCGCGTTTTCCTTCGGACTGGAGTCCGACCAGAACGCGGGCTCCGGCGGGAACTCCCGCTTCCACGCCCTCGCGTCCGACGAAGTTGTCTTTCGTCAAATCGACCGCGCGAGCGGCGTTTACCTGAGACGGCTTGAGCGTCTCGTTCAATTCGTGCCCGTACAGGGGCATCCCCGCCTCGAGCCGGAGGGTGTCGCGACACGCGAGCCCACAGGCCTGTAATCCACGGCTTTCCCCCGCGACGGTCGCCGCGCGCCACAGTTCGGCGGCGTCGGCCGCGGCGATGTAGAGCTCGAATCCGTCTTCGCCGGTGTACCCGGTGCGAGCGACGAGGACGGGAGTTCCGCGGAAATCCGCGGGAATACAGCGGTAGTAACCGAGTTCCGCAAGTCCATCGACCGTCAACCCGTCGACGTGATTGAGGATGTCGGCGGAGTTCGGACCCTGAACGGCGATGAGGGCGACGGTGTCCGAGTCGTCACGGACAACACAGTCAAATCCTCGAGCGCGCTCACGAATTGCCTCGGCGGCGACGAACCGGTTGCCCGCGTTCGCCACGACCATGAATTCCTGGTCCCCCGTGCGATAGACAACGAGGTCGTCGAGAATGCCCCCGTCCTCGTTCAGCAGGAGGGAATACTTTGCTCGTCCGACCGGGATGGTCGACAGGGTTCCCGAGAGGGCATAGTCGAGGGCCGCGCCGGAGCCCGGCCCGACCAACATGATTTCGGCCATGTGCGACAGGTCAAAAATTCCGGCGGCGGTGCGAACGGCGTGGTGCTCGGCGAGGTCGGACGAATAACGAACCGGCATATCCCAGCCGGCAAAGTCCGTGAACGACGCACCCAACTCGCGGTGAAGCGAATCGAGGGGAGACAGTGTGAGGGACACGAACACTCCGAAAGTCAACACGCGGCCGGCGATCGGCGACGGGACTCCCCCTCTGTTTCTGTGCCTGAGAGTTTCGCGCATCGTGCACGCTTTCCCCTACGGCGGAAGCCTGGGCTTCGCTCTCCAGAGTGACCTAGCGGTGCGGTACGCGGACCTGAGAGATTGGCGGGGAGGCTTGCTCCTTCGGTGACCGGCTCGAAACCGGTCTCTCCCGCAGCGCTAATTGGTCGTGTTCAGTTGTGAGATCAGTCTAACGGGGGAAGCCGTAGGAACGCGAGACCTGCCCGACGTGAATCGAATACGTTTCGTACCATTCTTCGCGACCGCGCCGCTGGGCGTCACGGTGGGGTTCATACCCGCGAAACTCTCGGATGGACTCTTCGGAATCAAAATATGCGACGGTGATGCCCAGCCGATCCGAGCCGCGAGCCGATTCGTACCCGAGAAATCCGGGCATTGCGTTTAAGAAGGCAAAGAGCTCGTCGTTGGTTGTGTAATACCCGTTGTCCGTTTCGGTCCGCACCGAGGCGAACACCGCAAACCACGTTCCGGTCGGGTAGACGTTCAGGCCGGTCACTTCACGACCTCCGGGTCCGGCTTGGTGACGGAACTGAGCACCGCCGCTCCGGCGAGCATGACGACGGGAATGAGGAACGATCCGAAGATTCCGGTGACGATGGAAATTCCACCCAGCACCGGTCCGACTCCGAGGTTGGCGAAATACACCCAGATCCACAGGGTGCTTTGGGCCTTCGTGAGCGTCGCTTTGTTGTCCGACACCGCCGAGACCGACATCGCGATGCTCAGCGAACCACCGAGCCCCCAGAGCAACCCGCCGATGTATTCGACGGGTGCGTAGGGGGCGAAGGCAAAGATGCCGACACCGACGGCACACACGATGGCGGAATACAGGACAACCGCTCGGCGCCCGATTCGGTCGACAACTTTTCCGCCGACCACACGGGCGAACGCCATTCCCAGCGAATACAGGGTGTACGCGAAGGCCGCTTCGGCGGGCGAACGGCCGGCTTCGGCGAGAGCGAGCGGAATAAAGACCGCGGCCGCCCCTTCGGCGAACACGAAGATGAAGGCGATGATGGACACAAGAATCGTCCGGCGGCGACCCGCGGGAGTCTGCGCGATCCGAACGCGCGGTTCATCCGACGCGTGGTCGGGGTGTTTTCCGTGGTGTGCGGGAAGTCCCGACACGCGATACAAGACAAACCCACCGACTATCACCGCGGTAAACACGAGTTGGACGCCTACCGGCACGTCAACCAAAATCAACAGGCTCGTGATCAGTGCGCCGACCAGCACCCCGATGGAATAACCGCCGTGCAGCATGGGCAGTTTGCTCTTCTCTGACGCGCGGTCGAGCTCTGACGCTTCGATGTTGGCCCCGAAATCGGCGGCCCCGAACGGTATCCCGAAAAAGAACAGGGCGATGGCGGTGAGGACAACCGACCCCGCTTGCAATCCGAGCGCCGCCCCGATGAGGGACAGCGGCATCAGGATGTAGGTGCCGACCGCGAGCGTGCGTGATCCGTACTGTTCAACGATCCGACCCGAGAACAAAACTCCGATGATGGCACCGGCCGCGAAGACCGTCGCGATGACTCCCATGTCGGCAATCGACACGTCGAGCATGTCGCGGACCTCGGGGCCGCGGCTCGTCCAACTGGCGTTGAGGATACCGCGCCCGAAGAACATAAAGAATACGGTGACAAACCACACGGACGGACGATACGGAAGGGCAGTTTTCACCATTGGCTCACTGTATCAGCGTTAGTACCTCAGGGTTTTACGCGGGGCGGACCCACTGACCGTCGGTTTCCAGCACGCGCATTTTGGCCTCGATGAGGGCGGCCAGCAGGTCGGAAGACAGCGGTTGATCGACCGGCACATGAAGCGACCCCGAGGTTCGAACGAAGCCCTGCAGTTCGCGCTCTAACTGGGGAAAAACTCGTCCGCTGTGGGGCAGATAGGCGAGATGGTTCTTGAACGACGCGAACCCCGCCACGACCTTGCCGGAAATCGCAAACGCCGGAGTGCCGTAGGAAATCTTTTGTTCGGCATCGGGGACGATGTCGAGGATTCGCCGCCGCATTTCTTCCAGGGATGAGCGTTTCGGTTCGGGCAGTGCGGCGATGTACGCGTCAACGTCGGCGATGCTCATGCGTTTATTCTGCCCGACCGTCGACGTGCGACAGCAGCCCCTAGCCTTCCTCGGCCAGAAATGTGTCGACCGCCGCACGCAGAATTTCGATGTCGGCCTCGGCGGGCATTCCGTATTCGATTGTGAGAACCGTGGTTTCCCCGTCGCTCGTGGACGAGCCGGTCCGAATCAGCCCGTCGCTGACGGTGTATTCCGCGATAAACGCGTCCTTTCCCTCACCGACGGTGACGGTGTAGGAACCGTCCGACGGGTCGAATTCGATGAGACCGTATTCGCTGTTCGATTCGTCCGAATACGAAAAACCGATGGACGCGTTGCAGGCATAAAACTCTTCGGTCGACCAAATCAGTTCGCCCACACCGCTCATTCCGACGGAAACGGCGCTGAAGTCCTGGTACGCGTCCTCTTTCGGCACGAGAATCAGCCGACCACTCCCGTCCTCAGCGATTTCGGTGACGCCCTCGGCCGAAGCCTTCGAACAACTCGCGTCGGCGATTTCGCGGAACGATCCGGCGATGTCGTCCGGAATCGGGAGCGCGGTGGTCGTCGGGCTCGGTGTCGCGGTCGGATCAGTTTGTTGGGTCGGAGTTCCCGACGGTTCGGCCGGTGCGGTGCCCGCGCAACCCGACAGAGCGGCGCTAAGCAGCGCGAGACCGAGGAAGATTGTACTCAACCCCGTAGCATGTGCCAGACGCACGCGACGGGCCTTCGACCATTTGAACCCCATGCGGTAAGCCTATTCCCTGTCTAAAACAGTGCGTCTGTAACGGGGTCGATGTATGTCACTCCGTTTGGCAAACATTGGCGAATCTGGAGAAGACACTCACGACGCGATTGCAACTATTGGACGAATATCGGAGAGCTCACGGGAAATCTTGTCGCGCTGCACGTCCATGTCGTACTGCATCTGAAGGTTGAGCCAGAACCGATCCGACATTGTGAATGCGCGGGCCAACCTCAATGATGTGTCTGGGGAAATAGCGCGCGTGCCGTGAACGATTTCGTTGATTCTGCGCGGGGGAACACCCATTGTTCGCGCGAGTTTGTACTGCGAGAGCCCCATTGGCTCGAGAAACTCGGTCAACAAAATCTCTCCCGGGTGAATCGGTTCATGTGTCCTGGTCATCGTGTTCCTTTAGTGGTAGTCGATTAACTCAACGTCCGCGGGCCCTGCCGGGGTCCACCGGAAACAAATGCGCCATTGGTCATTAACCCTGATTGAGTGGTGCGCCGTTCGTCCGCCCCGCAACTTTTCGAGGCGATTCCCAGGTGGAATTTTCATATCATCCAGCGTCTCGGCCGCGTGTAACATGAGCAACTTCCGGTGCGCGATGCGCTGAATTTCTGGATGCAACTTTTTTACTTTTTCGCGGGACCAAACCTTTTCGGCGAAGTCGCCAGTGAAGGAAATGATCACAAGAAAATAATAACGCAGTCCGTTACTAAAATCAACATCGCGAGACTACAGACCGCGTTCCTTTCGGAACACCGCGACGAGAGCGTTGGCATGTCCGTGCCCGACCTCGTGATTCTCTTTGAGCCACGTGACCTGATTCATGTGCGTCGCATCCAGAACATTGGCCTCTAGCAATCCCATCCAGTAGTCGATCGGATGGACGTACTTCTTTTCAATCGACGGGAAATAGCTTGTGGGTCCTTGGACTTTCTCGGTCAT
>JAULYU010000152.1:0-1885 GCA_032117735.1 Microbacteriaceae bacterium | reverse complement strand
ATTCGGGACGACAAAGAGAAACCGACCGACGGAGTAGGTCTCGGATTCGTTAGTCACATCGGCAAACACAATCTGCAGCGCTCTACCCGTCCCGATCGTGGCCAAGGATACCGTGTGCCCCTCGTGGCTGAACTCGATTTCCCCCGGGATTACTTCGGCTTTCGCGGCGCCCACCTTTTTCGCAACGTCCATCGTGGTGCCGGACGGATTCGGCTTCCACCGGCCCGTCACCACCCAGTCCGGGTCGTAAGGGAAAAAATCGATTCCTCCGAAGTTCTGGATGGAGTCGCTCTGGGAGTCCCACACCCGTAAACCGCTCAGACCTTCCTCGGCGATCACGGTTGCGCGGCGAGTCTCCGATAACACGATAGAGGGAGCCGTATCGCCCGGACCGTTGAGCGTCACCGACCCGTTCACGATTTCGCCGTTGACGAGAATCTGGTCTTCGGGACGGGCGGTCACCACCAGACCTCGTTCACCGTCCGAACGCGGCGACCACGTGCCGGGCACGCCCCACAGAGTTTGTTCGGAATCGAGCCACTGAGTGAGAACGAGGGCGAGGCTCCCGAAAGGTTCCGCGACCTGCGTCTCTCGCCGTGAGTGGAACAGTGCGAACTTCTCGGCGGACTCGGTCATCCCCCCATTCTGCCGAAACGCAGGGGCCGAGTTCGACAGGCTCACCGCGCGATGGCGCGTCGATACTCGTCAATCATCTGGGCGGTGCGGTGGGATTGGCGAAACGCGGTGACCGTGCGCAAATCCCGCTGGCGATTCGTTGACGTGAGAACCAGAGCGGCCTGAGCGAGCGCTGTCGCCAACGCGGTCGGGGACAGATCGACGGTGACGGTAACCGAGCCCGCGGGAAGTCCTTCCGCGACAGCGGGATCGACGAGGACAACATGCGTGCCCATCGCGACCGCCTCCGTCACGGTCATGCCCTGTGTCTCGAAGTCGTGCGAGGTTTGCACAAGAATGTCCGCGTCGGCAATTATTTCGATCGCACGATCGTACGAAACCGCGCCGAGAAATCGGATGTTGGGTGTCGCGAGGGACTTAGCTTTCGATGCGAGAACTCCGTCACCCACAATCACGACATCAAAGAGTTCCGTGCACTCGGCGACCCCTTCGACAAACTCGAGAAGGCGCTTTTCGGGCGAAAACCGTCCCACCCACGCGACACGCGTCACGGTGCGGCGAGCGCGCGAAATTCTCGCGACTCGGTCCAACACATCGTCACTGACCCCTGTCGGAACTATCGCGATTGCGGGGTGTCGACGCGAAACGACATCGCGTTCCGCGAGAAGCCGTGCGAAGTGTGCGGAGGGTGCCGTCACGACATCACTGTGATGGGCATACCCCGCCAGGTAATCAAACGCGTTGCGCGGTCGCGCAACCGCATCGCTCCCGAGAGACCATTTCTGCCATCGTGCCAAAAGCGCGTAAAAGAGTTCGGGGAACGGAACAGAGCGATCAACGCCAACGTCGAGTCGGTGATGCATGGTGTGCACAATCGGAAGGTCATGTTCCCGACCAAATCGGTATCCCAGTGCCGCTCCCCAAAAATCGGATTGAACATGTACCACGTCGACCGCGGGCCGAGTACGCAACGCCCGCTCAATCTGGTCGAGGTGTTTCTGGCTCGGCCAGATCCAGGTGTATTCCCGCACGGTCGGAATCGCAGAGGACGGGAGGTCAATGAATCGCTCGTCGTCCACCGCCCCGTTTCGAAGAGCGGGCGAAACGAAGGTGACGACGTGTCCGGCGCGCTCGAGGAACTCTGCCTGAAGGTTCACCGACACCTGAGCACCCCCGAGTGTGTGGGGGTGCTGTTCGCAGAAGAGAAGAACGTGCATAGAAGAGCCAGTCTAGGGCGAGGGGTCTCGGG
>JAULYU010000151.1:0-3393 GCA_032117735.1 Microbacteriaceae bacterium | reverse complement strand
TTGGGATCGGACAGCGAAGCGCCCACCGCTACGCTGGTAGTGGGAACTCACGAGGCTACCGAAGCGGATCTCGCCGCGACCGTGACGGCGCTGGCGGCATCGCCGGTTGTCCAACGGGTTGTGAGCGTGTTGCGAGTGGAAGGGCTCTGATGTCTCATCAATGGCGTGGTCTGTTGCACGAATATCGTGACCGACTGGATGTCACCGACGCAACGCCCATCATCACGCTGGGCGAGGGCGGAACGCCTCTGATTTTTGCGCGCGCGCTGTCCGAGCGCACCGGTGCCAAGGTCTACGTCAAGTACGAGGGAATGAACCCGACGGGTTCGTTCAAAGACCGCGGAATGACCATGGCGATTTCGAAGGCGATGGAGGCAGGGGCCAAGGCGGTCATCTGCGCCTCGACCGGAAACACGTCCGCGTCCGCAGCGGCCTATGCGACGCACGCGGGAATCACCGCGGCGGTGCTCGTGCCGGAGGGCAAGATCTCGATGGGCAAGCTGAGCCAGGCCGTCGCCCACGACGCCGAGATCCTGCAGTTGCAGGGGAACTTCGATGACTGTCTCGACATCGCCCGCGACCTCGCCGCCAATTACCCGGTCCACCTCGTCAACTCGGTGAACAATGACCGAATCGAGGGCCAGAAGACGGCGTCGTACGAGGTCGTCGAGGTGCTCGAACGAGCCCCCGACTTCCACTTCATTCCGGTCGGGAACGCGGGAAACTACACCGCGTACCACCGCGGATACCGCGAAGAAATCGCCCGTGGAGTCACCGACGTCCTGCCCCGAATGTTCGGGTTCCAGGCGGCCGGTTCAGCGCCGCTCGTCGAGGGCAAACCGGTCAAAAAACCGGAAACCCTCGCCACGGCGATTCGAATCGGGAACCCCGCCTCCTGGGATTTAGCGATTGCCGCGCGGGAGGACTCGGACGGCTACTTCGGAGCCATCAGCGATGCCGACATTTTGCTCGCGCAGCGAATTCTGTCTGCCGAAGTCGGAATCTTCGTCGAGCCCGCCTCCGCCGCGTCCGTCGCCGGTTTGTTAGAGCGCGCTGAGGCGGGGGTCATCCCCAAGGACGCCGTGTGTGTCGTCACGGTGACCGGTCACGGTTTGAAGGATCCGCAGTGGGGACTGAAGCGTGCCGACGGCACCGAAGCGATGCCCCAGGTCGTTCCCGTCGATGTCACAGAGATCGCCAGCGTCCTGGGTTTGGTTGCGGGGCGCTAGTGTCGGTCCGCGTCCCGGTCGGTCGGTCGGTAACCGTCAAGGTTCCGGCAACATCGGCGAATCTCGGACCCGGTTTTGACACGTTGGGCTTGGCACTGTCGGTGTACGACGACATCACCGCAACGGTGGTCGACGCTCAATCATCGAGCGCCACGATTCACGGAGTTGGCGAGGGCTCGGTCGCAACGGACGAGTCGAATCTGGTGATTCAGGCGATCATGTCGACGTTCAGCGCCTACGGAATCGAGGCGCCGACGGTCGAACTGGTGTGCCACAATGCCATTCCACACGGTCGTGGGATGGGGTCGTCCGGTGCCGCGATTGTGGCTGGAATCATGATTGCCAAGGGGTTGCTGGAGGGGATTGCCGACATCGACTCCGACGGACTCTTGACCCTCGCGACGAAACTTGAGGGACACCCCGACAACGTGGCTCCCGCGCTGTTCGGCGGGCTCTCGATTGCGTGGGTGACACCGGAGGGTCCGCAGCACAAAAAACTCACGGTTCACCGTGGAGTCTCACTGCTAGTCGCAGTCCCGCGGGACCTCACCATGAGCACGACAGCAGCCCGAAGCCTGCAGCCCGACACCGTTCCGCACGAAGACGCGGTGTTCAATGTTTCTCGCTCCGCCCTTCTCATCGCCGCACTGATCCAGAGCCCCGAGTTGCTTCACGCGGCCACCGAAGACAAACTGCACCAGGATTATCGCGCCGAAGCCATGCCGGAAACGAGCGCACTCATTCGACGTCTGCGCGACGAAGGGTTCGCTGCGGTGGTGTCCGGAGCGGGGCCGTCGGTGTTGGTTTTGACCGATGACCCGGTCGAACGCGAGCGGGCGGCGGCCATTGTGGAGAAGTCGACGGAGACCGCCTGGGATTGCCTCATGCTGGCGGTGGACTTCAAGGGTGCTACGGTAGAGGTACTGCCCGATGGAGCCGGTCTCTAACCGGATCCCGAGCAGGTTCAGATTCACTCCACCTCATACCGCGTTGTGCGGTTGGTTCGGGTGGCGTGACACATCAAGGAGTAACGCATGGAAAACGAATCAACCGACACGCCTGTCGACACCACCACCGACGCACCCGCGCGCAAGCGTGCGCCGCGCCGCGCCACCAAAAAGTCGGCCGACGCCCCCGTCGAGGTCATCGTGGGAGAACCCACGAGCTCGGCGGCGTCCGACGCACCCGCCGAGGCCGCCGAAGCGTCCGCTGATGCGGATGCTCCCGCAGGTCGCCGAACTCGCGGCCGCGGACGCGGCCGGGCAACCGGCGCCGCATCGACCGACGGTGACGACGGCGAACAATCCGACTCACCGGAAGCGGACGACACCGGAGCCGACAATGGCCGCAACCGCCAGCGCAACCGCAAGCGCGGTCGCGGACGGGACGACGACTTTGACGGCGTGAGCGACGATGACGTTCTCATCCCCGTCGCCGGAATTCTCGACATTCTCGACAACTACGCATTTGTCCGAACCGCCGGATACCTTGCCAGCCCCGCCGACGTGTACGTGGCGCTGGGACAGGTCAAAAAGTACAACCTGCGCAAGGGCGACGCGATTGTCGGCGCGATCCGTCAACCGCGGGACAACGACTTCCAGAACCGCCAGAAGTACAACGCGCTCGCCACGATCGATTTCGTCAACGGCGCTGCGCCGGAAGAAGCGGTCACCCGTGACGACTTCACCGACCTCGTCGCCGTCCACGCCCACGAAGCGCTCGGACTGAAAGGTCGTTTCAGCGACGTCAAAAAGGGTGACCGCGTGCTCGTGGACGCCCCCGCGGGAGCAACTCGAACGACCGTCGTGCGCGACCTCGCCGCCGAGATTTCGGCGAGTGCAACGGACGCTCACCTCATGGTGGTCGTGGCCGAGGGACTCCCCGAAGACGTCACCGCGTTGACCCGCGGAGTTCGCGGTGAGGTGAGCGCGTCGTCCTACGACCGCCACGCCGACGAACACGTCACGGTCGCCGACCTCGCGATTTCCCGAGCGAAGCGCCTTGTCGAAAAGGGACACCATGTTGTCGTTCTCATCGACTCGATGACTCGGGTCGCCAAGAACCAACTCGCCGTGATCCAGGGCTCACGCCCGCTCGGTGACGGAAACGTTGATTCCGCCGTGTTCTCGGCCGCCAAGCGCCTGTTCGGTGCTGGTCGCGCCCT
>JAULYU010000150.1:0-3528 GCA_032117735.1 Microbacteriaceae bacterium | reverse complement strand
AAACTGGTCGAGTCTCGCGGCGCACGCATCGTCGAACAGACGACCGTGACCTCCTGGAGGCCCGGCGTGGTGACGACCGACCGGGGAACCGTTCGCGCGAAACACATCATCAACGCGACCGAAGGGTATGGCGCGAGCATCAAACAAACGCACCGCCGCATCCTTCCGCTCTACTCGCTCATGATCGCGACGGAACCGCTTCCGGAAAAGGTGTGGAAAGAGCTCAAAATCGAACACGGTCACACGTTTTCGGACGGGCGTCATCTCGTCATTTACGGACAGCGCACCGCCGACAACCGCTTCGCGTTCGGTGGCCGAGGAGCACGCTATCACTGGGGTTCCGCCATCAAACCCGAGTACGACCGCGTGGACCGCGTCTTCGAACATCTGACTCAGACCCTGCGCGAAATATTCCCCCAGATTGCCGACCAGATAAAGGTCACGCACCGTTGGGGCGGCCCGCTGGGCGTCCCCCGCGACTGGCACGCAACCGTCAACTACAACCCGACCACGGGCCTGGGAGGTGCCGGCGGATACGTCGGCGACGGACTGTCGACGACCAACCTCGCTGGTCGGACCCTTGCCGACCTCATCACGGGGACGTCGAGCGAACTCACCGAACTCGCCTGGGTCAACCACCGCTCACCGTCCTGGGAACCGGAACCGCTCCGATTTGTCGGCGCCAACGCCGGACTCGTCGGAATGACGATTGCGGACGAGGAAGAAAAGATAACCGGACGGCGCTCGATTGTCGCACGGTTGCTTGCGCCGCTGACGGGACACTAGCCAATAACCTGAAGGGGTGAGCCGACTTCTCGTCCCCGGATTGGGACGGCGAATCGGCGTCATTCTCGCCGTCGTCGCACTCGCATCGCAACTGGGGCTGATTGCGTTCTCCGCCTGGGGGGTCAGCAATGTCGCGATGATTAGAGACTGGCTCGTCGTCGGAAAGGTTGCGGGATCTGCACAACTGGACGCGTATGCCGCGGGAGCGGGGCTGTCTTCCGCCGGTCGTTTTTACCTGCTGGCGGCCAAACCGGTTCTGCACTCCCCCGAAACGTTTGACGCAGCATGCCCCGTGCGTGAAGCGGGAATCGCCGCTCTGGGCTGTTACTCTGCCGAGACCGACACCATCCACCTGCTGGATATCGCCGATGACACGTTGAAGACCCTGAAGCCGGTGGTCGCCGCACACGAGGCCCTGCACGCAATCTGGGCTCGGCTGGATTCAGCAGAACGCTCGGTGATTGCGGTCGAGGTCGAAAAGTCGTTCGCGAGCGTTCGCGATCCGGGAATGTTGAGCCGACTCGCGCCCTACGAAGAACTGTTGCCCGCGGAACGAGACGGGGAACTGTTTGCCATCCTCGGCACCGAATCGGCAGCGGTCACCCCCGCGCTCGATGCAATCTATTCGCGGTATTTTGACGACCGCTTGGCGTGCGTCCGGCTCGCAGCGTCGTCGGCCAACGTCATCGCCGAGATTGCCAGCGGCATTGAGTCAATCGGGGCACAGATTCTGACGGTCGAGGAATCGGTGGTGGCCGCGTCGACGAGTTATGCGAAAGAGAAGCGAGCGCTGCGCCGCGCCATCACAGTGTTCAACGCTCGCGCGGACACCCGCGGCTACTTTGCATCGTCCTCCGTCTTCGAGCGCGAGCGTTCCGAGTTGGCAAACCGGACGACGAAGTTGGAACGTTCCCGAGTCGCCCTCAACGTGCTCGTCGATCAGTACAACGAGCTGGTGATTGAATTGGCGAAACTCAACGCCCAGGCCATGAGCCTGAACACGGCACTGGGAATTGATGCCACGGCGATGGCTCCCTTTCCGCCCGAGCCCTAGGCGGGCGCGGATGCAGGTGCTGGTGCTGGTGCAGGGAAAAGCGTGCTGATTTCGGCGAACTCGCGCGGCGAAGGGCTCCACGAAATCGCGGCGTTTGCGTTTTCTCGAACCTGAGCGGGAATTGTGGCCCCCGCGATGACGGACGACATTCCCGGAATCGCCAGCATCCACCCGACCGTTGCTTCCAGCATCGTGATTCGACGACTATCGCAAAACTCGGCGAACCTGTCCATCGCGTCCCACGGTGCATCGGCGTGCAGGTGTTGTCGAATCCGCATGATCCTCGAATCGGCGGGGCCGCCGTCTCGAGAGAACTTGCCCGTCAACAGGCCGTTGTGGAGGGGGAACCAGGGCAGGAAGCCCAGTCCCATATCCACAGCGGCGGGAATGATGTCCGACTCGGCGTCTCGCGTGAGCAGATTGTGTTCATTTTGCGCCGTGACAAAACCTTTCAGTCCCATTCGTTTCGCGACCGAGTGTGCCCGGCGGGCTTGTTCTGCGGAATAGTTCGAATGTCCGATGTGCCGAACTTTCCCTTCCGCCATGAGTTCGTTGAGCGCCTCGAGGGTCTCGGCGACGGGTACGCGCGGGTCGGGCGTGTGGTGTTGGTACAAATCGAGGTAATCGGTCCGGAGCCGTTCCAACGTCCGGTCGATCGCGGCGCGAATATAGGCGCGGGAACCACCCGGTCCGAATGCGTCGAGGGGACTGGCAATTTCGACATGGCCAAACTTCGACGCGAGAATCATCGATTTGCGATGCTGCGCCACGGTGGGTCCCATGAGCTTTTCGGAGAGCCCGTATTCGGCTCCGTAGACATCCGCGGTGTCAAAGAAATTGATTCCCGATTCGATTGCCGCGTCCAACACGTCGGTCGTGCCGGCCTCGGTGAATGTGGGTGTGTCCGGTCGACCGAAGTTGTTACAACCAAGCCCCACCGCAGATACCAAGAGTCCTGAGCGACCAAGATATCGAATTGGAATATCCATAAGAACCAATTATCCCGAAGGTCGAGTGCCAGCAGATTACTAACAATCTATAACATTCCGTCGCCCATTTTTCACCCATTGTGTAACCTCGATGCATGATCGAATTTGACTCTCTCATCCGAGTACACAGCCCGATTGGGCGTTTGGAAATCATCGCTCGTTCGGGTGCCATTGTCGGCCTCGACATCGAATCGGACGGTCGACTCCCTCGAGAATCCCACCCCGAAAAGAAGTCCGCGGTCCTTTCGAAAGCGGCCGGCCAACTCGAGCAATACTTCGCGGGGAAACGTCGGAAGTTTGACGTTCCAGTGGACCTGTCTGGCTCGCCGTTTCAACAATCGGTTTGGCAAACACTTGCGGAAATACCTTTCGGTCAGGTTCGGTCCTACGGTGACGTCGGAACCAGCACCGGTCGTCGGTCAGCCGGCCGCGCGGTGGGTGGTGCTGTCGGGGCGAACCCCATCCCGATCATTGTGCCGTGTCACCGAGTTCTGGCGAGCGACGGTCGGATCACCGGGTACTCCGGCGGAAACGGCATCCCCACCAAGGTCTGGCTTCTCGACCACGAAGGAATCGCCCACCGGTGACCGCTCTGCGGGTCGGGGCCGACGGTGTTGCGCCAGGCAGGCCACGCAACCAGAGTCAGCTGGATTGGTGGAATATGAGTTCCCAACCCGTTTCAATCGTCACCGGAGGCGC
>JAULYU010000149.1:0-2334 GCA_032117735.1 Microbacteriaceae bacterium | reverse complement strand
CGCAACAAGAATGACGTCGACGCCCGCGGGGGCTTCGATGTACCCGAAGCGGATGTTGAAACCGTGGCTGAACAGCAGCGTCTTGCCGGTGCCGAGGTTCGGTAGAACGTCGTCCTTGTAGAGGTGTCGCTGGAACTGGTCGGGCGCGAGAATGACGATGATGTCCGCCCACGTCGCCGCCTCGGCGGTCGGAAGGACCGTGAACCCGGCCTCGAGCGCCTTCTCGATCGACTTCGAATCGGGCTTCAGCCCGACGACGACCTCGACACCCGAGTCGCGAAGGTTCTGCGCGTGCGCGTGACCCTGCGACCCGTAGCCAATGACGGCGACCTTTTTTCCTTTGACGATCGAGAGATCGGCGTCTTTTTCGTAGACGACTTCAGCCATGTGTGTTCTCCTTGTTGTGTGTTTCGGCGCGCGACCGCACCGAACGATTACGTGTTTTTGAAGATGCGTTCCGAGATCGACTTTGAGCCTCGACCCATCGCGAGCAATCCGCTCTGGGCGATTTCTTTGATGCCGAATGGCTCGAGCACCTTGAGCAACGCCGAAATCTTTTGGGTGTCGCCGGTGACTTCAATCACGAGCGAATCCGGCGCGACGTCGACAACCCGCGCACGAAACAGATTCACCGCTTCCAGAATCTGACTGCGGGTGGTCTGGTCGATGCGAACTTTGACGAGCATGTGCTCGCGCTGAACGGACTGCCCGGGTTCCAATTCCACGATTTTCAGAACGTTGATGAGCTTGTTGAGTTGTTTGGTGACCTGCTCGAGCGGCGAGTCGGCGACATCGATGACGAGAGTGATACGAGAGAGCCCTTCCACCTCGGTGGTCCCCACCGCGAGCGAGTGGATGTTGTAACCGCGACGCGCGAAAAGCCCCGCGACGCGGGTCAAGAGTCCCGGCTTGTCTTCGACCAGAAGAGACAGAACGTGTTGCGTCATGGCTTACTCCTCGTCCCAGCTCGGGGCACGGTCGCGGGCGTACTGCACGTTCGAGTTCCCCACGCCCTGCGGAACCATCGGCCACACCATGGCCTCGCGCGAGACGATGAAGTCGATGACGACCGTCCGGTCGTTGGTCTCCAGCGCGAGTTTGATGGCGGGTTCGACTTCGTCTTCCTCGCGAACCCGGATTCCCAGACACCCGTAGGCCTCGGCGAGTTTCACGAAATCGGGGATGAACTCGGGGCCCTCCGTCGGCTGGAGGTCAGTGAAGGAGTGACGACCGTCGTAGAAGAGGGTCTGCCACTGGCGCACCATGCCGAGCGACGAGTTGTTGATGATCGCCACCTTGATCGGGATGTCGTTGATGACGCACGTCGCGAGTTCCTGATTGGTCATCTGGAAACAACCGTCGCCGTCGATTGCCCACACGACGCGATCGGGTTGTGCAACTTTGGCGCCCATCGCCGCGGGAACCGCGAATCCCATCGTTCCCGCTCCGCCCGAGTTGAGCCAGGCGCCGGGCCGCTCGTATTCGATGAATTGTGCTGCCCACATTTGGTGCTGGCCGACTCCCGACGCATAAATCGCTTCCGGGCCCGACATCTGGCCGATTTTTTGGATGATTCCTTGCGGGGCAAGAAGCCCGTCGTCCAAGTCGGTGAATCCGAGAGGGAAGCTCTCGCGCAGGCCGTTGAGTCGCTCCCACCATGCCGTGAGCGGTTTCGCCGTTTTCTTCACCTTGGCCCATTCGGGCAAAAGGTCCAGAATCACCTCGCGCACGTCGCCCACGATGGGGACGTCCGCCTCGCGAATCTTGCCGATTTCGGCGGGGTCAATATCCACGTGGATGACTTTGGCGTCGGGGGCGAATTCGCTGACTTTCCCCGTCACCCGGTCGTCGAATCGCGCGCCGAGCACAATCAGCAGGTCGCTCTCTTGCAAGCCGAGAACCGCGGGCACCGAACCGTGCATCCCCGGCATCCCGAGGTTTTGCGGGTGCTTGTCGGACAAGATTCCGCGCGCGGTGAGGGTGGTGATCGCCGGAGCGCCCACCGCCTCAACCAGTTTGAGCAACTCTTTTTGCGAATTGGCGCGAATGGTCCCACCGCCGAGGTAGAAAATCGGGCGTTCGGCCTGGGCAATCATCTCGGCCGCCGCCTGGACCTGTTTGCCGTGTGCTTTCTGGACGGGCTTGTACCCGGGCAGTTCGACCTTGTCGGGCCAGATGAACGGAGCCGAGTTCTGCTGGCAGTCCTTCGTGACGTCGATGAGGACAGGTCCTGGTCGCCCGGTGGTCGCAATGTGGTACGCGGCCGCGACGACACCGGGAACGTCCTCGGGCTTCGTCAGTAGGAAAGAGTGTTTCGTGATGGGCATCGTCATG
>JAULYU010000148.1:0-6561 GCA_032117735.1 Microbacteriaceae bacterium | reverse complement strand
CCGGCGCGCTCGAGGAACTCTGCCTGAAGGTTCACCGACACCTGAGCACCCCCGAGTGTGTGGGGGTGCTGTTCGCAGAAGAGAAGAACGTGCATAGAAGAGCCAGTCTAGGGCGAGGGGTCTCGGGCGCACTGATTACGTTGTGTAAGGTCGAAGCATCGTCAGGTCCAGTGCCCCGCGCGAGGAGAAACCATGCACGCCGTTCCCACCAGCCACACACCCGATGCGAACGCGTTGCCGCTTCCACCGCACGCTCCGAAACCCACGAGTATCGACGGGCAAACCGAGTCCAGTTCCTCGACGTGGACGTCCGACGACGGACTGGTGGAAACAGGCGTGTGGGAGTGTACCGCGGGGACATTCACCGCATCGCGGGACGGGTACGACGAGGTCGCCGTCATTCTCTCGGGCACCGCGACCGTGACTTCGGACGCGGGCGGCACAGTCGTTGTTGGTCCGGGCAGCACGCTCGTCACTCCCGCCGGCTGGACCGGAACCTGGACAGTGCACGACGCGGTTCGCAAAGTGTACGTTCTGCGAACGATTTCTTAGTCCAACAATGAAGTATCTGGTTACGGGCGGCGCCGGATTTCTCGGTTCCCACCTGTGTGATCACCTAGTGCGCGTAGGCCACTCGGTTGTTGCGCTGGACAGCCTTTCGACGGGTTCGGCTGACAATATCGTGCACCTTTCGTCCAATAGCAATTTCGAATTTCTTGATTGGGATGTCACTCACCCGTTCGTGTTCCGACGAAGGAAAGCGGGCGGCCGAGACGTTGTTCGTCGACTACTTCCGAGAGTTCTCCGTTGACATACGCATTGCCCGTAACTTCAACACATATGGGCCTCGAATGGCATTGGACGACGGACGTGTGTTCCCTCAGTTCATCACCCAGGCATTGAGCCACGAGCCATTGACCGTCCACGGCGAGGGCACACAAACGCGCAGCTTCTGCTACGTCGACGACCTCATCGACGGTCTCCTCGCGTTGTTTGAACGGTCCGGGCACCACACCCCGGTTAATCTGGGGAACCCTCAGCCGGTGTCGATGATCGATCTTGCCCATGAAGTCATCTAACTGACCGAATCGAAGAGCACTGTGAGCTACGTGCCGCCCCCGCTCGATGACCCGTTGACGCGAGAACCCGACATCAGCAGCGCCAAAGAGGTACTCAACTGGAGTCCGCGAGTGGGACGCGCTGAAGGGTTGACCGCGACGATTGCCGACGTTCGCGCGCGGGTCTGATTCTCAACAGGTAGTCAGCACAACGTTGCCGGCGTGGAACAAAGTCGGAAACTTCATCAAACAACTCAGGTGACAGTGTGGTGTAGCGGCAGTACAAGTTGAATTCCCGTGAGTAGGGCGAGCGGGGCTTGAACCCGCGACCGACGGATTATGAGTCCGCTGCTCTAACCAGCTGAGCTATCGCCCCGAGACCACCAGCCTACCGACAGGGACGCGACGTGACGGCGTGGACGCACCTGTTGCGCTAGAGCAGGTCCGGGATCTTCTGTTCTTCCTTGACATTTGCTCGGCGGAAGATAAACGTCACACCAGTCGAAATCAGCACGATGAAGAGAGAATAGAGAGCAGGGACCAAAAGAATCGAGTCCAGCCCGGGGCTGTCGATGTAGACGGCGACAATGACCGCGATAGCGAGCGGACCGTTCTGGATACCCGTCTCGAGAGCAATTGTCCTTACGTTCATCGGGTGGATGCGAATGGCCTTGGCGATGAAGTAGGCGACGGTAATCCCGACGGCACCAAGACCGATGGCAACCGCGTAGGTCGGCCACTCGGTCGTGAGCAACAACTGCCAGTTTCGCGGGACCCAGATGGCGATGAGGAAGGGAATGAACAACAGTCCAAAAATGCCGCCGACGAGTTCCAGAACAGCACCAGCGTTCGCACTGAGTCGGCGCACGAGCATACCCAGGGCAACCGGAATGATGAGTCCCACGATGACGATCGCGAGTTCACTGAAATTGATGCTGAGCGATTCGTCGAAGTTCAGAAGGCTCGAGTAAATCCACAGCATGAAGGGAGTCATCACGAACGCCCACAGCGTCGAATTGACGGTCATCGTCACGCTCAACGCAAGGTTGCCCTTGGAAAAATAGGTGAACAGGTTCGACGTCGTCCCCGCGGGAACGGCACCCATGATGAGCGCCCCGAGGGCGATGAAGAGAACGTCTGGCCCTTCCGTAAAAGGTATGAGCACAGCGACAACCAGGACGTACGCGGTGAGAGGCATGATGCCGAACTGCGTAAGCCACCCGATGATGAGCCCCCAGGGTCGCCGAAGAGCGAGACCGAAGTCTTTCGGCGTGAGACCGGCGCCGAGTCCGAACATGATGATGAGGATGAAAATCCTCAGCAACGACTGTTCGAACTCGTTAACAACGGTGGCCTGATTGGCAGCTTCAGCAGCCATGATGATGACGGAGTCAATCATGATTACGCACCCTTCGTGGTGTTCACAGCGCCCAACGCCTGGTCGCGTAGCTCGCGCCGGAGAATCTTGCCGATGGGACTCTTGGGCAGTTCGTCCACGAAAATGATTTTCTGCGGAACCTTGTAGGCCGACAGGTGCTCACGGCACTGCGCCACGATCGCCTCCGTGGTGGGCTTTAGCGCGGTGGCGACGATGTATGCGTGCACCGCCTCGCCCGTCTTGCCGTCCGGGACTCCGATGACGCCGACTTCGAGCACTCCCGGGACCGCGGCGATTTGTTCTTCCACCTCGTTCGGGAAAACGTTGAACCCGCTCACCAGAATCAAATCCTTTTTGCGATCGACGATAGTGAAATATCCGTCCGAGTCCATTTGAGCAATGTCGCCCGTGTGGAACCAGCCATCCGTCATCGCGAACTTAGTTTCCGCTTCGCTATTCCAATAGCCGAGCATGACCTGTGGTCCTTTGGCGACCAATTCGCCCGGCTCCCCTACGGCGACGGGCTTGCCTTTTTCGTTCAACAACTGAATGTCGGTCGACGGAACGGGGATACCGATGGTGCCGTCCTTGCTCAGTCCCCCGAACGGATTGAAAGCCAAAGCCGGCGCGGTTTCGGTGAGCCCGTATCCTTCGACAATGGGCGTTCCCGTCAGCGCTCGCCATCGTTCCGCAACGGATGTCTGCAGAGCCATCCCTCCCGCGGCCGAGTAGCGAAGATGCTTGGGAGGACTGTCCGCAAACCAACGCTCGTTCATCAAGGCATTGAACAGCGTGTTCACACCCGTAAGCCACGTGACTTTGTAGTTCTCGAACGCGCGCTTGAGGTTGCTCGGCGGACGGGGGCTTGGGATAAGAAGGTTGCGACCGCCGCGCTGATAAAAGGCAAGCAGATTGACGGTGAAAGCGAAGATGTGGTAGAGCGGCAGCGCCGTGACCACGACCTCGACTCCGGGCCGAATGTAATTGCCGACGAAGGAGAGCAGCTGCATCGTGTTCGCGATCAGGTTGCCGTGGGAGAGCATGGCGCCCTTCGCGACGCCGGTCGTCCCGCCGGTGTATTGGAGGGCCGCGATGGAGTCCGAACCAATCCCCTTGAGATAGCCCTTGGCTAACTCCGGAGTTGCTTTCTTTCGCCCCTGCGCCAGAGCAAGTTTGAACGGAGTGTGTGCGACGGCGATTTTCGGAAGCGTGCGACTCCAAAAACGCTGGGTGCCGCGAATCACTCCGTGCACGACTGGCGAGAAAAATTCCGAGATGCGAACTGTTACGACGTTGGTGATCTGGGTCTTGCTCATGACCTCGGGCAAACGACCCGCAAACATGTCAATCACGACGAGCGTGGTCACACCGGAATCCGCAAACTGTTGAATCATTTCCGAGGCGGTGTAGAGCGGGTTGGTGTTGACGAGAACGCAGCCCGCCTTGAACACGCCGAACGCCACAATCGGGTAGGCCAAACAGTTGGGCATTTGGACGGCGACCCGGTCCCCCTGCGACAAACCGAGTTCTTCGCGCAGGTAGGCGGCAAAATGATCCGAAAGCGAGTCGATCTGCTGGTAGCTCAGCGAGGCGTTCATGCCGTTCGCCATGACCTGAGTGAACGCCGTCTTCTTTCCCCACTCCGCGCTGGCCGCAGTGACCATCTCGGGCAGGCTGTTATAGGGGGGTTTGGCCAGTTCGTGTGCTACACCGCTCGGGTAGTGGGCTAACCAGGGGCGTTCTGTCATCAGTTGTTTCTTCCGCCGGGGGGACACCGACAGCGAGTACGCCGACGATGGAGTGCTGAGGCAATCATAGCGATACACGGGGGTCCAACGGCAACCCGCTTCGGGTAGGTGGGTTCAGCAGCCGCGGTAGATCTGTTCGAACCGGTCGAGTGTGGTGTTGATGTCGTGATCCGCCACGATGGCGAGAGATTCGCGCTGGAATGCCCGGTAATCGCTGTCCGAACTGTCGAGAATGCGCGCGATGGCGCTGGCGAGCCCCGTGATGTCGCGAGGCTCGTACAGGAAACCGTTTTCACCGTCGTGAACCAGGTGGGGTAAGGCCATTGCGTTCGCCGCGACCACCGGCAGTCCGCTCGCCATTGCTTCCATCGTCGCGATGGATTGAAGTTCAGCGATGGATGGCATTACGAACACGGCCGCCTCCGACAGCAGGGTCCGCAGTGTCGCGTCGTCGACGTGTCCCCGAAACTCCACGCGATGCGCGATGTTGTTGTCACGGGTGATTTTCTCGAGTCGGCCCCGGTCGTCCCCCGACCCGGCGATAACAACCCGCAAATCACCCTCGGGGAATCGAGTTAGCGCATAGAGAAGTTCGTCAATGTGCTTCTCCTGCTCGACGCGACCGAGGAAGAGGGCGTACGGATCGGTGCGCTTTCCCATGACCGGCCGATAATTGCCGATATCGAGCCCGCACGAGATGGCGTGAACTCCCGTGCGACGAACAGCGCGTTCCAGGTAGTCGGCAGCTTTCCGAGTCGGGGTCGTCGCCTCGTCAACCATCGCGTAGGTTTTTCTCGCCACCGCCCAGAGTCGGCGAATCAGCCAATCGACGCCGAACTGCGGAAGAGGCAGGAACTGGGCGGCGTTTTCCGGCATGAAGTGATTGGTCGCCACGATCCGGATTCCCTTGTCATGCGCCTCTCGCGTGAGGCCCCACCCAACATTGATGTGCGACTGGATGTGCACGACGTCGGGGCGAACCTCATCCAGGATTGCGCGCGTGTCGGGGCGAACCTCCCAGGGAAGGGCGAACCGCGCCCACGGATGATTGAACCACTTCCAGGACCGCAAACGATAAACCTCGACCTCGCGCCCGTCGTACACCTCGGTGCGCTTTCCGAATTCTTGATCGGGTGACGGCGCCACAATCACGACGCGGTGCCCCCGCCCGATAAGCCCCACCGTCAGACGTTCGGCGAATTTGGCCGCGCCGTTGATATCGGGCGGGAAAGTGTCCGCGCCGATGAGGATGGTGAGTGGGCTGCCCTTCACAATGAGGCTTTAGCGGTGCGTTTGAGGGTGGTGGCGCGCGAGCAGGACGACTCCGATGACCGACAACAGTCCTCCGACCGCGAGACCACCGAGCGCAAAGGGCGGGAATCGGTCGGCCTCGCCCATCACCGTGATGGCGATTGCCACCGCAACGAGCGGGTCGATTACGGTCAAACCGGCGATGACCAGATCAGGAGATCCCACCGAGTAGGCCGTTTGGACGAAGTAACCGCCCAACACGGCAGCCACGACAAGTCCAACGAAACAGACAATCATGAAGCCGTCGATTTGATCGGACTGCCAGCGATTGATCAGCACTTTGGCGATGGTGACAACAAACCCGTAGAGCGTCCCCGCGGCGACGATGTAGAACATGGCGCGAAGGCGGTGCCGGAACAACACGAAGGCTCCGCCCGTCAACACGATGACGATGGCCAGCAACCCCATGATCAGGAGCATCTGCCCGTCGGTCAAGGCCCGTTCGAACGCGTAAATCGCCGAAAAAGAGACGAAAATCGCGATTCCGATAACCGCGAGAGCGATGCTGCCTTTGACCCGGGCGTTCGAGGGAATCCCGTGGACGCGCGAGTTGATGACGTTGGTGAGCACCATCGCGACGACGCCGAGAGGCTGCACCACGATGAGCGGGGCGAAACCGAGCGAGATCAGTTGAATGACGATTGCGAGAGACAACAGGACGGTTCCCAAAACCCAAGACGGGCGGCGAAGCAGGAGCGCCATCTGCCCGAACGACAGCCCGGCCCTCGACCCGTCACCGTGTGAGCCTTCGACCTTTGACACCCCACGGTGTTGAAGTTGCGCCCCGATCGACAGGAATACCGCACCGAGCAAAGCAATCGGGATGCCGATGGCCTGATAGGGGGTCAGAGATATCTGGCCGACCAGATTCGACAGTTCGTCGTTCATCCTTCTAGGCTACCGACATTAGGCTGAACCAGTGCGAATTCGGGAGATTGCCATAGCGGGGGAACCCGTTTTGCATCGCCCTGCCGCCCGGGTTGAGCGGTTTGACGACGAATTGCGCGACCTCGTCACGGATATGTTCGCCACGATGGAACTCGCGCCGGGAGTCGGTCTCGCCGCG
>JAULYU010000147.1:0-2408 GCA_032117735.1 Microbacteriaceae bacterium | reverse complement strand
TCGAGCTCGTCCGCAACCGTGCTTTTGCCCGAGCCCGGCAGTCCGGTCAGCCAGAACACGCAGGACCGCAACCCGTTGAGCTTTTCGCGTTCGGCGCGATCGACCGCGAAATCGTGTTTGACCACGTCTGACTCGCGAACGAGCGGGTGCTTGGACATCCCGGCCGCGACGGTCATCGCAGTCAGCCGATCGACGAGGATAAAGCCACCCGTGTGCGTTGACTCGGCGTAGGGGTCGAGCAGGATTGGGCGGTCCGCGATGACTTCAACTCGACCAATATCGTTCATGTTCAGAGCTCGGCCACGGGCCTGTTCCCCCGTGGTGATGTCACGGACGTAGCGAACGGTTTCAACCCGCGCCGGGATTTCGATGGGACCGGATCGAAGAATGTACGACGAGTGTGTGTTCAGCGGGTTGCTGTCAATCCACACGAGATCGGCGAGGTGCGCACGCGACGACGGGACGTCTCCTGTTGCCCCGACAATCACGTCACCTCGAGCGATGTCGACTTCACGGTCGAGAGTGATATGAACGGCCTGTTCGTCGACCGCCGAGGTTGTTTCGTTCGGCGCGTAGATTCCGGTGACAACGGCCTCGGTGAGTGCGGGCCAGACGCGGATGGTGTCGCCGACGGTGACAGAACCGCGCGCAATGGTTCCCGCGTACCAGCGGACATCGCCTGCTTTGGATACGAACTGAACGGGGAGGCGGAGGCTTCCGTCACCGCCCGAGCGGTCGAAGGTGCGAGGCTGGTCGAGCACCGACAGGATGGTGACCGCGTTTGCCCACGGCATGTCGACCGAGGGGACGGTGACGTTATCGCCCACCATTCCGGACACGGGGATGAATTGGATGTCCTCGAAACCAAAGGGTTCGAATCGACGTGTCAGTTCCTCGACGATGCCGTCGAACACGGATTTGTCGTACCCGACGATGTCCATTTTGTTCACGGCGACGACGACGTGCTTGACGCCCATCAGTGAGTTGATTGCGGCGTGACGGACCGACTGGTCACGCACGCCCTTGCCCGCGTCAACCAGCAACAGACCGAGGTCCGCTTCGCTTGCCGCGACGGCCATGTTGCGGGTGTACTGCTCGTGCCCGGGTGAGTCGGCAAGAATCGCACGCCGTCCGGACGGCAGGTACACGTGACGGTGGGCCACGTCGATGGTGATTCCCTGTTCGCGCTCCGACTCGAGCCCGTCGGTGAGTTGGCTGTAGTCAACTTCGCCGTTGGCCATGAGCCGAGTGTTGTCGATTTCGTCGAGCGGGATCGAATTCGTCTCGACCAGAAGCCGCCCGAGGACGGTCGACTTGCCGTCGTCGACCGCGCCGCAGACAACAATTCGGAGTAGTGCGTTCGACATTAGAAGTACCCCTCGTGCTTTTTGCGCTCCATCGAGGACGCACCTTTGCCGTCAATGAGCCGACCGGATCGTTCCGACGTCGTCGACCGCGCTAATTCGTCGATGATTGCGTCGACCGACGCGGCCTCACCTTCGTCGGCTGCGGTCAGCGGGTAGCACCCGAGCGTGCGGAACCGAATTCGGCGGTTCACGATTTTTTCACCGGGTTCGAGCGGGTATCGGTCGTCATCAATCATGATGAGCTGACCGTTTCGTTCGACAGTCGGCCGCTCTTTTGAGAAATACAGGTCAACCACGTCGAGTTTTTCGCGGCGGATGTACTTCCAGACGTCGAGTTCCGTCCAGTTAGAGATGGGGAACGCACGCATCGTCTGGCCCTTCTTCAGGGTGGAGTTGACGGTGTGCCAAAACTCGGGCCGCTGGCTGGACGGGTCCCACGCGTGGCCCGGCTCGCGAAGACTGAACATTCGTTCCTTGGCCCGCGAACGCTCTTCGTCACGTCGGGCGCCACCGAGGGCGACGTCGTACTCTCCGACGTCGAGCGCCGTGCGAAGCGCGACCGTCTTCATCAGGCGGGTGTATTCGTCGGCTCCGTGAGTCCACGGGGTGATTTTGTTGTCGCGACCGTCGGGGTTGGTGTGAACCACCAGGTCCAGATTGTTCTCCCGCGCGGTGTCATCACGGAACTTGATCATCTCTTTGAACTTCCACGTCGTGTCAATGTGCAAAACGGGGAAGGGGACCGGGGCAGGCGCGAATGCTTTGACGGCAAGACGCAGCAACACGGTCGAATCCTTGCCAATCGAATACAGAATGACGGGCTTCTGGAAGGCACTGGCGGCCTCACGAATCATCCAGATCGCCTCGGCCTCAAGAGCGTCGAGAACCGCGTCTTCGTCGCGGGAAGTCTTAGTATTCATAGTTTCCAGCCTACCGTCTCGCGGCCTTCCGAAGGGTTGCGAGCGAGGTTGAGAGACGTTCGCGGTGGCTGCCCACCGGTGCTGACGAGCACCCGGCGACGAGAAGGACAGACGCGGCGGT
>JAULYU010000146.1:0-1620 GCA_032117735.1 Microbacteriaceae bacterium | reverse complement strand
CTCGAGTTGCGATAGCGCGCTGTTGACAGGGCGCACTCCGCAGTATCAATTGATATCGTTCCGCGGTGAGCGCGATCGAAGCAGCAGAGAACAACATCTCACTCAACCGACTGATTTCCGTCAGGCTCGCCACAGCTGGTTGAGAACGCCGAAACGGTAGGCTCGTCCCATGCTTCTCAGTGACCGAGACATTCGCGCCGAAATCGAATCAGGTCGAGTTCAACTCGACCCGCTCGACTTGGACATGATTCAGCCGTCCAGTATCGATGTGAGGTTGGACAAGTTCTTTCGACTGTTCGACAACCACAAGTACCCGTTCATCGACCCGGCCGAGGAACAGCCCGACTTGACTCGCGGGGTCGAGGCGGAACCGGGCGAGCCGTTCATCCTGCATCCCGGCGAGTTCGTGCTCGGCTCGACATTCGAACTGGTCACCCTTCCCGACGACATTGCCGCGCGACTTGAAGGCAAATCGTCGCTCGGGCGGCTCGGGCTGCTCACGCACTCGACCGCGGGATTCGTTGACCCGGGTTTCAGCGGGCACGTGACCCTCGAGCTCAGCAACGTGGCGACCCTGCCGATTAAACTCTGGCCGGGCATGAAGATCGGACAGCTGTGTTTCTTTCGCCTCACCTCGCCCAGTGAGCACCCCTACGGCAGCGATAAGTATGGCAGCCGATACCAGGGACAGCGCGGGCCGACCGCATCGCGTTCGTGGAAGAACTTCCACAAGACCGCCCTCTAGCGGTTGACGAACCGCGACACGACAAACGACGCACCCGCTCCAAGCACCGCGCCAACCGTAATCGCGGCGATGGCGATAGTGCCTGCTTCCGTTTCGCCGAACGCGAGTTCGTTGATGAGTAGCGCGACCGTGAAGCCGATCGACGCGACCGTGGACACGAGAGCGACGTTCCCCCAACTCATGCTGTCATCGCGGCGCCCACCGAAGAACCGCTCCGCAATCCACACGAACACCATGATTCCGACCGGCTTCCCGACCAACAGACCCACCAAAATTCCGAGGAACACGGGCGACGCGATGGCCTCGGGAGTAAACACCGAGAACGGAACGCCCGCCGAGACGAGGACGAACAGCGGGACCGCGATGTAACTCGAAAAGGGGTGGAAGAACGCCATGGCGCGTTTGGCGAGGCTTGAACCCTTTCGCTTCGAGGTGGAAATGACGAGGCCGAGCGCAACACCGGCGATTGTGGCGTGAACACCCGACGAATAGACGAAGTACCAAACGGCTAAACCCAGTACGCCGAGCAGAATCGGGTGGGCGAGCGGAGTGCGTTGCAGGAAGGCGAACGCCCCGAGCGCGACGCCCGCCGCACCGAGTGACACCAGTTCGACGCTCGGGGTGTACGCGACGGCGATGATGGTGATGGCTCCGAGGTCGTCGACGACCGCGAGAGTGAGCAGAAACGCCCGCACCGCGACGGGCGCCCGGGGTGCGACGACGGCAAGCACTGCGAGGGCAAAAGCAATGTCGGTCGCGGCGGGGATCGCCCATCCCACCGCGGTGTCCGCCCCGCCGTTGAACGCGGTGTAGAGGACTGCGGGCACGACGATGCCACCGAGCGCACCCGCGACCGGAATCGCGGCCGCTCGGAC
>JAULYU010000145.1:0-7980 GCA_032117735.1 Microbacteriaceae bacterium | reverse complement strand
GACGAGCTCGCGCGGCGTGTCGTCGAACTCGCGAAGGGCGACAACCTCTCGGTGGAGGTGCTCGATGAAAAGGCGCTCGAACGGGGTGGTTACGGGGGAATCCTCGGCATCGGCGCCGGTTCGTCGCGACCGCCGAGGCTCGTTGTCGTCCGCTATACCCCGAAGGGAGCCCAGCGACACGTCGCCCTGATTGGGAAAGGCATCACGTTCGACACGGGCGGTCTCTCGCTGAAACCAGCGAACTCGATGATTGGCATGAAGTACGACATGACCGGCGCCGCGACGGTGTTTGCGGTGACTCGGGCACTGGCGCAACTGTCGACCCCGATTGCCGTGACGGCGTGGTTGTGCATCGCCGAGAACATGCCGTCGGGGACGGCGGTTCGGCCGAACGACGTGCTGACGATTCGGGGCGGCAAAACGGTCGAAGTCACCAACACCGACGCCGAAGGTCGAGTCGTTCTCGCGGACGGGTTGGTTGCCGCGAGCGAAGAAAAACCCGACTTCATCATCGATGTCGCCACGCTCACCGGAGCCGCGAAGGTTGCTTTGGGCGAGCGAATCGCGGGCACAATGGGCGACACCGCGCTGACATCCGTGATCGGAGTCGCGGCGGACTCTGTTGGTGAAGAAACGTGGACGATGCCCCTTCCCGACTATCTGTTGCCGATCATTGCCAGCGATGTCGCGGACATCGCGAACGCCAAAATCGGGAATACCGCTGCGGGAATGCTCATTGGCGGCATCTTTCTGCGGGAATTCGTCGGGCTTGACGATTCCGGAAAGCGAATCCCGTGGGCCCATCTCGACATCGCGGGACCGGCGAACAATGGAACGGCCCCCTACGGCTTCACCCCCAAGGGTGCGACGGGGACGATGGTCAGGACACTCATCGAAACGGTTCAACGCCTGGCGGTCGCTCCGCGTAATACGAGGTAGGCTCTAAGGCGGTTCACACTGGGCTTCCGTGCGACCCGCACCGGCCCGTTTTCCCACAGATTATCTAGGAGTGTTGGTGACTGACGTAGCTGTAGATCTCGTCGTTCTGGGTGGCGGAAGCGGAGGCTATTCCGCCGCACTTCGCGCCAGTCAACTGGGCATGAGCGTCGCGCTCGTCGAGAAAGACAAGGTCGGCGGCACGTGCCTGCACGTCGGTTGTATTCCGACCAAAGCACTCCTTCACTCGGCGGAAATTGCGGACAACGTCCGCGACGCGTCGAAGTTCGGTGTCGGCGCGCTGCTGACGGGGATCGATGTCGCGGCGGTGTCGAGTTACCGACAGGGCATCATCGATTCGAAGTTCAAGGGTTTGCAGGGGCTCCTCAAGGCCCGCGGAATCACGACCTACGACGGTTTCGGAACGTTGACCTCCGCCAACACGGTTCAGGTCGGCGACACCACCCTCACCGGAACCAACGTTGTCCTCGCGACCGGGTCGTACGCGAAGACGCTTCCCGGCCTTGACATCGGCGGGCGTATCCTGACCTCCGAGCAGGCAATCACTCTCGACTACGTCCCCACCAGCGCGATTGTTCTGGGCGGTGGCGTCATCGGCGTCGAACTTGCGTCGGTGTGGCGTTCCTGGGGAACCGACGTGACAATCATCGAAGGTTTGGACCGTCTGGTTCCCAACGAGGACGAATCCGTCTCCAAGCAGTTCGAACGGGCCTACCGCAAACGCGGCATCGAATTCTCGACCGGAGTGCGATTCGAGAGCGCGACCCAGGACGCGAACGGTGTCACCGTGATACTGGAGGGCGGGGTCACACACACCGCCGATGTTCTCCTCGTCGCGGTCGGCCGTGGCGCGATGACGGCGAACTGCGGTTTCGAAGACGTGGGCGTGACCATGGATCGCGGCTATGTGCTCACGGACGAGCGCCTTCGCACCAACATCCCCGGCGTCTACGCCGTCGGTGACATCGTCCCCGGGTTGCAACTGGCCCACCGCGGATATCAACACGGAATTTTTGTGGCCGAAGACATCGCCGGACTGAATCCCGCGGTGATCTCGGACATCAACATCCCCAAGGTCACCTATTCCGAACCCGAGATTGCGTCGGTTGGTCTTTCCGAAACGAAAGCAAAAGAACAGTACGGCGAGTCCGCAATCACGATTTATGACTACAACCTGGCGGGGAACGGAAAGAGTTCCATTCTGGAAACCGCCGGCTCAATCAAAGTCATCCGTGTTGTCGACGGTCCCGTGGTGGGCATCCACATGATTGGCTCTCGTGTCGGCGAGTTGATCGGCGAGGCTCAAATGATTGTCAATTGGGAGGCGCACCCCGAGGACGTGGCGCCCCACCTTCACGCGCACCCCACTCAGAACGAAGCACTCGGAGAAGCGTTCCTTGCCCTCGCGGGCAAGCCGCTTCACGGGATGTAACCCACGGTCAAGGAGAACAGATCACGATGAGCACGAACGTCAACCTTCCGGCACTCGGAGAGAGTGTCACCGAAGGAACCGTCACCCGCTGGCTGAAGAAGGTCGGCGACACCGTCGCCGTCGACGAACCGATTGTGGAAGTGTCCACCGACAAAGTTGACACCGAAATCCCCTCCCCCGTGGCCGGAGTGATTGAAGAAATTTTCGTCCAGGAAGACCAGACCATCGAGGTGGGTGCGCCCCTCGCTCGAATCGGTGATGGCGGTGGGGCGGCTCCGGCGGCTCCCGCTGCGCCGGTCGTCGGGGAACCCGTTGCCCCCGCACCTGTTGCCGAAGTGGTGCAGCCCGTTGCCCCAGTGCCCGTTACCGCGGCACCCGTGGTGGAACCAGTGGTTCAGGCCCCACCCGTGATCGCGGCTCCGGTTGCATCCGAACCGTTGATTGTCAGTCCACCCGTCGTCCCCGCGGCACCCAGTGCCGCTCCTGTCATTCCCGCGACCGTACCCCTCGTTCCTCCCGCACCGCGTTTCGGTAGCCCCTATGTCAGCCCGATTGTTCGCAAACTCGCTCACGATCGCGGAGTCGATCTCAACGGACTTGTCGGCACAGGAATTGGCGGGCGGATTCGCAAAGAAGACGTGTTGTCTGCGGCGAACTCCGCTGCTGCACCGGCCAGTCCTGCGGCCAGTCCTGCGGTCGCTGCTCCGGTCTCCGCTCCGGTGGTCGTCGCGGCTCCGCCAGTCAGCTCGGTTCCCTCGGCCCCCTCGGCTCCGCCGGTTTCGGTGTCGGCGCTTCGTGGAACCCAGGTTCCGATGTCGCGTCTTCGCAAGGTGATCGCGGAACGCGCGGTTCAGTCGATGGTGTCCACCGCACAGCTCACCACCGTCGTGGAAGTCGATGTCACGATGGTGTCCCAGCTTCGGGACGCAATCAAAGCGGACTTCCTCGCCGCGACCGGCCACAAACTCACGTTCCTTCCGTTCTTCGTCAAAGCCGCCGTCGAGGCGCTTCAGGCATACCCCATCATCAACAGCACGGTCCAGGGCGAGGACATTGTTTACCCAGCGTTCGAGAACATCTCCATCGCGGTCGACACGGAACGCGGCTTGCTCACCCCCGTCATCCAGAACGCGGCGGGAAAAACCATCGCCACGCTGTCCGGCGAGATTGCCGACCTGGCCGCCCGAACCCGCGACAACAAACTCACCCCGGACGAACTGCAGGGTGGAACGTTTACGGTGACGAACACGGGCTCGCGCGGAGCGCTGTTTGACACTCCCGTCGTGTTCCTCCCTCAGTCCGCAATTCTGGGCCTCGGCCTTGTCGTCAAACGACCCGTGGTGGTTACGGAGGACAGTATCGCCATCCGATCGATGGTGTATCTCGCTCTGTCTTACGACCACCGTATTGTCGACGGCGCCGATGCCGCTCGATTCCTCGGTGTGATGAAATCGCGTCTCGAAGCCGGCGCATTCACCGCCGCCGACCTGGGCTACTAGGAGAAACGGTCATGGCAAAGGAAAAAGGGCGCATCCGCCAGATTATTGAAGTCCTCGGCATCGTCGTCAAACGTGATCGTCTCTCGATTATCTGGTTGTCGCTCGGAACCCTCGCGCCGATCGCGGGTGGAGTGGCGATTGCACTGTTCGCAACGGGTGGCGAACCCATCAGTTTCGTCGTGTCCATCATTCTTGGCGTGATGACGGGACTTCTGGGTTTCCTCATCGTGCTCGGGCAGCTGACCCAGAAACTGATGTACCGGAACCTGCAGGGACAGGTGGGTGCGGTGTCCTCGCTGGTAAAGAATCAACTTCGCCGTTCGTGGCGCGGCTCGGACGTTCCCATTCGAATGAACAAGTCACAGGACCTCGTTTATCGTTTGGTTGGACGTCCCGGTGTAGTGCTCATCTCCGAGGGAGTCCGCTCCCGAGTGGCGCCGCTCGTGGATGACGCGCGCAAAGAAGCCAGCCGGATCGTGCCGGGGGTCCCCCTCCACGTTCTCCACGTCGGTGACGACGGACTGCGGCTCAAGAGTCTGTTTCCCACGCTCTACAAGCTCAAGAGCGTGATCCGTCGCCAAGAAATCCTCGTGGTCTCGAACCGGCTCAATTCGATTGCCAAAACTCCCGCGTCGATGATGCCGAAGGGCATCGACCCGACCAAGATGCGAGCGCCGCGACCCCGTTAGTCTCCCCGCGATTCGTAACATTCCGGAAACATTCGCGTGACCGTGTCGACACACGACGTGGGTAACGTGGAGGGCAGTAGCACTTCCGCCCACATCCTCAGGAGTCACCATGTTTAAAACACCCGCCGAAGTTCTCGACTACATCGCAAAGGAAGACGTCAAGTTTCTTGACATTCGGTTCACCGACCTCCCCGGAGTCCAGCAACATTTCAACATCCCCGCGAGCACGGTGGACGAAGAGTTCTTTTCGGTCGGACAGCTCTTCGACGGTTCGTCCATTACGGGGTTTCAAGGAATCGCAGAAAGTGACCTGCAACTGATCCCCGACGTGACGACGGCCTATCTGGACCCGTACCGGGTGGAAAAGACTCTCATCCTGATTTTCGATATCTACAACCCGCGCAACGGTGAGATTTACCACCGTGACCCGCGCCAGGTTGCCAAGAAGGCGGAAAAGTACCTCTCCTCGACCGGAATCGCGGACACCGCGTTTTTTGCTCCCGAAGCGGAGTTCTTCATTTTCGATGATGTCCGCTACGAAGTCACGTCGGGGTCGTCGTTCTACAAGGTCGACTCGGAGGAAGCGGCCTGGAACACCGGACGGAAAGAAGAAGGCGGGAACCTCGCCAACAAGACGCCCCACAAGGGCGGCTATTTCCCGGTGAGCCCCGTCGACAAGCTCGCCGACCTGCGCGACCAGATTTGTCTCCAGCTCGCGGCGGCGGGTCTTCACGTCGAACGCTCGCACCACGAAGTGGGCACCGCGGGACAGTGCGAAATCAATTACCGATTTGACACGATGGTGAAGTCGGCGGACGACATCCTTAAGTTCAAGTACATCGTCAAGAACGAAGCCGACATCCACGGCAAGGTCGCGACATTCATGCCGAAGCCGTTGTACAACGACAACGGGTCGGGAATGCACACCCACCAGTCCCTGTGGGCCGGCGGCAAGCCGCTGTTCTATGACGAAAAGGGATACGCCGGGCTGTCGGACATCGCCCGCTGGTACATCGGCGGAATTCTCAAGCACGCCGGCGCGATTCTGGCGTTCACCAACCCGACCATGAACTCGTATCGCCGACTGGTGAAGGGCTTCGAAGCTCCGGTCAACCTCGTGTATTCGGCGGGAAACCGTTCCGCGGCAATCCGCATTCCGATCACCGGCACCAACCCGAAGGCCAAGCGCATCGAATTCCGTGCCCCGGACGCCTCGAGCAACCCGTACCTTGCCTTCGCCGTGCAGATGATGGCGGGTCTCGACGGAGTGATCAACAAGATCGAACCGCACGCACCGGTCGACAAGGATCTCTACGAACTCCCGGCCGAGGAGGCAAAGCTCATCCCGCAGGTCCCCGGATCGTTGGACGAGGCGTTGATTGCACTCGAAAACGATCACGAGTTTCTGTTGCAGGGAAACGTGTTCACGAAGGACCTCATCGACGAGTGGGTCAGTATGAAGCGTGCGATGGAAGTTTTGCCGTCCGCGCAACGCCCGCACCCGTTCGAGTACGAGACCACGTTCTCCTGCTAGACGCAACCCGCGTGTTGGCGCCATCGTCGGGTGGCGCCGACATCGTTATGCGGGGAAAAACAGCCGTTCGAACACCTGCCGTGATCGTCGGGTGATTCGCAGGTAATCATTTTCGAGTTGAGTACCCTGTCCACTTGAATACCCGAGGATTCGCGCAACTCCTTCAAGCTCGCGTCGATCGGCCGGAACCACGTCAGAGCCGCGCGAGGTGAACAGTGATATCGCGGATCGGATGTGCGACGAAAGCAACCACGCTTCGCGGAGCGCCGCTCCGTCGGCAGGCGACATCATCCCCTCGGACACACACGCGTCAAGAGCAGACAGCGTTGATGGCGAGCGCAGGGCCGAATGGCGGGTTCCCTGTTGCAGTTGCAGTAGTTGGACGAGCCACTCCACGTCGCTCAGCGACCCAGGGCCGAGTTTCGTGTGGCGGACCGGGTCGGCACCAAACGGCAAACGTTCCGTCTCGACACGCGCCTTGATTCTGCGGATTTCTCGAGCGTCGTCTTCGGAAATCTCGTGGGCGTACCGAACAGCATCGGCCATCGCGTCAAAGTCGCGACACAAGGATTCATCACCCGCGACGGGTCTCGCGCGCACGAGCGCCTGGGTCTCCCAGATGTCACTCCATTTTTCGTAGTAAGCGCGATAGGCATCCAGAGACCTCACGAGCGGACCGTTTTTGCCCTCGGGACGCAGTCCCGCGTCTAAGTCGATGGGGAATCGGACGTCCTCTCCCAATCGGGCAATATCGTGAACCATCTTTTCGGCGATGGCGTGCGCGCCCTCCCCCGCCCCCGAATCACGGAAAACCCAGAGGACGTCCGTGTCGGACGAGAATCCGAGCTCCTCACCACCGAAACGTCCCATCGCAATCACCGCGAACTCGATTCCCGCCGCTTCCCGTCCGGCCAGGTCTACCAGTGCTTGAAGGGTGGCTGCGGTGATGTCGGACAGCGCTCGCCCGAGTTCTTCGATCGAGATAATGCCGAGCACCGACGCCAACGCGACCCGCAACAACTCGCGTCGACGGGCGAAACGAATTGCGCGGGACGCCACGTCGATATCGGGGTGTCGCAGATCCGTCGCACCGAACTCGATGCTGAGCGCAGTTCGCGACCGAGGTGTCAACAGGTCATCGTCGTCGAGCCACGCGACGGAGTCCGGGACGCGTTCAATCAACACCGAAACGAACTTCGACATCGAGAGGACCAGCGAGAGTCGCTGCGCTGCACCGGCCGAATCTCGGAGCATCCGAAGGTACCAGGGTGAGTCTCCGAGCGAATCGCTGATCGAACGGAATGACGCCAGCCCGCCGTCGGGATCCGTCCCCTCGGACATCCAGTGGAGTAAAACGGGCAACAGGTTTCGTTGAATCGTCGAGCTGCGTGAGACTCCGGTTGTCAGTGCCGCGATATGGCGCAGAGCGCCCGAGGGATCGCGAAATCCGCTGGCACGAAGCCGCGCCTCGGCCTGTTCACTGGAAAGCGCAAGTCCTTCGCCCGGGAGCGTGGCCACCGCCGAGAGAAGAGGGCGATAGAACAATCGCTCGTGAAGAGATCGCACTTCGCGCTTGATATCGTCCCAGCGGGACAAGAGCCCTTCCGCTGTGTCGGCAAGTCCGGAGGATCGCGCAATCGTGCGGACCGTGTCCAGTTCGCGCGGCATGAGGTGGGTTCGGCGCAGCGACAGGAGTTGTACGCGGTGTTCGATCACCCGTAACTGGCGATAGTGGTCAGAAAAACTCGTCGCTTCGGGACGCCCGACATACCCCGCATCCGACAGTTGAGTAATCGCGGTGAGCGTGTTGGGGCTGCGAACAGACGAATCGTCCTTGCCGTGAACGAGTTGCAACAACTGGACGGTGAA
>JAULYU010000144.1:0-3360 GCA_032117735.1 Microbacteriaceae bacterium | reverse complement strand
CCGCCCATCGAACAAACGTCACAGACCTATTACATCCAGTGGAAAGAGGATGGGGCGACCGACCCCGAAACGGGTTACCCGCTTGACCCCACGTGCGAAAAGAATCCGACGACGTCAACGATGTTCCTCACCGATTATTCGAGCGTGTGGGCGGCCGTCACCATCAACCCCGTCGCTCTCGTCAGCGCGTCGATCACCCCGGCGATCGGCGACTGGGAGGACGTTTATCAGACGGACGATTGGCAGTCCAGCCCTGCCGGAGTGCCTCCGGTTCCTCTTCCCCTCGACCTGTTTTCGTCCGTCGACCTGAACGTTCGCGGGATGCAACTTCCGATTGAAACCGACATCGTCATCGACGAGTGTGCGAATCTCGCCGAATTCGGCACGCCGTACCCCACGTTCAACGGCGAACTCACGCCTCGCGCCGTCATCGAACAATCGACGTCCGGTTACACCTTCGGCGTGCTCGGTCAAGCCGCGTTTGTCTTCGCCGCGGCGGCAATCCTGGTTCCGATCCGACGTCGCAAACGACGCGCTTAGTTTTCCGTTTCCGCCTCAGCGTCGGCAATCAGCCGGCGCACAGCGGACCGAACGGCGCCTTCCGCGTCAAGCCCGTTCGCCCGCGCGGCGGTGACAATCGCGACGAGCAGGTCCCCCAGTTGGTCGGTTGTGGTGGACGAGTCGACGAGGTCGGACGGTGTCGGCGACTGTTCTAACTTGCCGATGACCTTGTCCGCCAGCGACAGAGCCGGCAGTCCCTTCGGCAACCCCTCGAACGCGGACGCCCGTTCGGGTTTCTCGGCGGCCTTCCACTTCTCCCAGTTCGCCACGACCTCGTCGGCCGTATCCGCGCTGACATCGCCGAACACGTGCGGGTGACGACCCACCATCTTGTCGCGGGCGACGCGGGCGACGTCCTCGATGTCAAACGGTCGGTCCGGGTGGTTGCTGCCGAGGTCGGCGTGAAACAACACCTGGTACAGCACGTCCCCGAGTTCCTCGATCATGTGCGTTCGGTCACCCGACTCGACGGCGTCGATGAACTCGTGGCTCTCTTCGATCAGGTATTTGAGCAACGTCTCGTGTGTCTGTTCGCGGTCCCACGCACACCCGTCCTCGCCGCGCAGCCTCGCCATCACGGCGATGAGAGCGTCGAGTTCGGGGTGTTTGGATTCACTCATGTGGTTTCACCATAAATCGCTTCGACGAAATCGCGCACCCATTCGAGCAGGTCGTCGCCGTCGCGGTTCGGCAGCGGAACGAGGCAGGCCGACATCGCCGACACGTAGCGCGCCCCCGAATACAACCGCACAAGCCTCGTTTGACGAGAGTCCGGCAACTCGACTCCCGCAACGCGCAGGTTCGTTCCCGCGGTAATCATCTCGGTGATGCCCAGTTCGGCGATGCGACGGCGCAGCCGCGCCACGGACGCGAGCGTCTGAACCTGGGCGGGCGGCTCGCCGTAGCGGTCACGCATCTCGTCGAGTTCGGTGTCGATGGCATCGGGGGCGGCCGAGGGGAACGACGCGGCGGACAGTTTCTGGTACGCCTCGAGCCGCAACCGTTCGCTCTCGATGTAGTCCTCGGGGATTCGCGCATCGATCGGAATCTCGAGTCGCAGGTCGTTCGATTCCGGAGCCGCATCGCCTTTGAATTCCCCGACGGCCTCGGCAATCATCCGCAGGTACAGGTCGAACCCGACTCCGGCGATGTGCCCTGCCTGTTCGCCACCGAGCAGGTTTCCGGCTCCGCGCAGTTCGAGGTCTTTCAGCGCGATCGCCATTCCTCCGCCGAGGTCCGAGTGCTGGGCGATGGTCTTCAATCGTTCATAGGCGGTTTCGCTCAGTTCGTGACCGGGGTCGTAGAGGAAATAGGCGTACGCCCGCTCGCGCGACCGGCCGACGCGACCGCGCAACTGGTGCAACTGGCTCAGCCCGTATTTGTCGGCGCGGTCGATGATGAGCGTGTTCGCGTTGGGGATGTCGAGTCCCGTTTCGACGATGGTGGTCGACACAAGCACGTCGAATCGGCGTTCCCAGAAGTCGACCATGACCTTTTCGAGGGCCGCTTCGGACAGTTTCCCGTGCGCGACGGCGATGCGCGCGTCGGGCACGAGCTCCGCGAGACGCGCGGCGACTCCCGGAATCGTCGACACGCGGTTGTGGACGTAAAACACCTGGCCTTCGCGCAACATCTCGCGTTTGATGGCGGCGGCGACCTGCTCGTCCGAATACTGCCCCACAAACGTGAGGACCGGGTGGCGTTCCTCCGGCGGTGTCGCGAGGGTCGACATCTCGCGAATCCCCGCAATCGCCATCTCGAGCGTGCGCGGAATCGGGGTCGCGCTCATCGACAGCACATCGACATTCGTCTTCAGTTGTTTGAGCGTCTCTTTGTGTTCGACGCCGAACCGCTGTTCCTCGTCAATCACTACGAGCCCGAGGTCTTTGAACGAGATGCCTTTCGACAACAGCCGGTGGGTGCCGATGACGACGTCGAGCGACCCGTCCGCCAGAGACGCGAGGGTGTGTTTCGCCTCAGCATCGGTCTGGAACCTCGACAGCGGGGCCAGTTTCACGGGGAATCCCGCGAACCTCTCGCGGAACGTGTCGGTGTGCTGGCGAACCAGAAGAGTCGTCGGCGCGATGATCGCGACCTGTTTCCCCGCCATCACCGCTTTGAACGCGGCGCGCACCGCGACCTCGGTCTTGCCGAAACCGACGTCCCCGGCCAACAGGCGGTCCATCGGGATTTCGCTCTCCATGTCCCGTTTCACCTCGTCGATGGTCGTCAACTGGTCGGGCGTCTCCTGATACGGGAACGCGTCTTCGAGCTCGCGTTGCCAGGGGGTGTCGGGCGGGAAGGCAAAACCACGGCTCGCGGCGCGAGCGGCATACAGCTTGACCAGTCCGACCGCGATGTCGCGAACCGCCTTGCGGGCACGGCCCTTCGTCGCCGACCAGTCCGACCCGCCCATTTTGGACAGGCTCGGGTCTTCGCCGCCGACATAGCGTGACACGAGCCCCAACTGGTCGGTCGGGACGTACAACTTGTCGCCGGGGAACCCGCGTTTGCTTGGCGCGTACTCCAGCACGAGGTATTCTCGCAGTGCCTTCTGCCGTGTCTTGGCCGAGATGACAATTTCGCGCTCGACCAGTTCGAGGAAACGGCCAATCCCGTGCGTCTCGTGCACGACGAAGTCGCCCTTGGTCAACTGCAACGGATCGACGGTTGTCTTGCGCTTGGACGCGAGTCGAGTCGAGTCCCGTGCACCCCGCGTCTCGCGGCGACCAAAGAACTCGGCCTCGCTCATGACGGTCAGCGACGCATCGACAATTTCGACCCCGTGATCGATCGACC
>JAULYU010000143.1:0-6504 GCA_032117735.1 Microbacteriaceae bacterium | reverse complement strand
CCTGCAAGAGGGGTGTGTTGACCGGTCCGGGGCACAGCGCGTTGACGCGGATTCCCTGCCGCGCGAACTGGACTCCGAGTTCGCGGCTCATCGCGAGAACTCCACCCTTGCTCGCGGTGTACGAGATCTGGCTCGTCGCCGAACCCAACACCGCGACGAAGGACGCCGTGTTGATGATCGACCCGCTGCCCTGTTTGGTCATGTGGCGAAGCGCCGCACGGCAACACAGATACACGCTCTTGAGGTTGACGTCCTGGACCTTCTGCCAAGCGGGCAACTCGGTCGTCTCGATGGAATCGTCGTCGGGCGGCGAAATACCGGCGTTGTTGAACGCGATGTCGACGCGACCGTGCAGTCGAACGGTCTCGTCGAACAGGTGGTTGACCTGGTCTTCGTCGGCGACGTTGACCTGGATGAACGTCCCCTCGAGTTCCGCGGCTGCCGCGGCGCCCGCCGTCGGGTCCATGTCGCCGATGACGATGGTGGCTCCTTCGGCTCGCATACGTTTGGCGGTCGCGAGACCGATTCCGCTCGCACCACCGGTTATCACCGCGACTTTGCCGTTGAGGCGTTGGGTGAGATCGATTTTTTCAATGGACATGGTGTGTTCCTTTCTGGGACTAGTCCGCGGGGATGAAAACGTTTTTTTCTTCGGTGAAGTGAAGCGGTGCGTCGGGGCCAAGTTCCCGACCGAGTCCCGATTGCTTGAACCCGCCGAACGGGGTGTTGTAGCGAACCGAGGAGTGCGAGTTGACCGACAGATTGCCGCTCTCGACGGCACGGGACACGCGGATGGCACGCCCCACATCGCGAGTCCAAATCGAACCCGAGAGCCCGAATTCGGTCGCGTTCGAAATCTCGATTGCGTCCGACTCGTCCTCAAAGGGGTGGACGGTGACAATCGGGCCGAAGATCTCGTCCGTCATGCACGGGTCATCGAGCCCCCGCGACAGCGCGACCGTCGGGGCGAACCAGTTTCCGGGGCCGTCCGGCGCGTTTCCGCGGAAGGCAATGTCGGCTTTGTCGAGGTAGGCGCTGACGGATTCGAGGTGCTTCGAGTGAACCAATGGTCCGACCTCGGTGGCGTCTTTCGTCGGGTCCCCGACAACGACGTTCTTCACCGCGGTTTCGAACTTTTCCATGAACTCGTCGAGCACCGACTTCTGAACCAGGATTCGGCTGCGCGCGCAGCAATCCTGCCCCGCGTTTTCGAACACCGAATAGGGGGCTGTCACCGCGGCTTTGTCGACGTCCGCGTCAGCGAACACAATGTTGGCACTCTTTCCACCGAGTTCGAGAGTCACGCGCTTGATCTGGTCGGCCGCTCCGCGCATCACGGTCTTGCCCACCTCGGTCGACCCCGTGAACACGATTTTGCGAACGTCCGGGTTAGTGATGAACCGTTCCCCGATGACGCTGCCCTTACCCGCGAGAACCTGGAACAACCCCGCGGGAAGTCCGGCCTGAACACCGAGTTCCGCCAACCGCAAGCTCGTGAGCGGCGTCCACTCGGCGGGTTTGAGAACGACGGCGTTCCCCGCGGCGAGCGCCGGCACAAAACCCCACGACGCGATCGTCATCGGAAAGTTCCACGGCGTGATGACACCGACCACGCCGAGCGGCTCGTTGAAGGTGATGTCGATGCCGCCGGCGACGGGAATCTGCTTGCCGAGCAAGCGTTCCGGGGCTGCCGAATAATAATCCAGGACGTTGCGCACGTGCGTGGCTTCCCAGCGCGCCTGACCGACGGGGTGACCCGAGTTTCGCACTTCCAGTTGCGCGAGGTGCTCGATGTCGCCCTCGACGACGCGGGCGAATGCCCGAAGCGCCTCGGCGCGTTCGGCCGGCGCCAGTGCCGCCCACGACTTCTGCGCGACGCGCGCGCGTTCAATCGCGTCGTCCGTTTCCTCGACCGACAGGTGTTCGACCGTTTCCATGGCCTCGCCGGTGGCGGGATTGATGATGGTGTAACTCACGAGTTGCTCCTGGGGGTTCGCGCGGCGGTGATGAGTGCATCAAAAAGTCGTCCGTCTTTCTCGGACGTCACCTCGGGGTGCCATTGAATACCGACCCCGAACGGGTAATCGTCGATTTCGATCGCTTCGACGACGTCGTCCGCGCTGCGCGCCGACACAGTGAGCCCCGAACCGACCGAACCAATCGCTTGGTGGTGATAGACCATCCCCGTCACGGTCGGTCCGACAATCGATTCGAGCACCGATCCCGGACTGACCGACATCTCCATCTCAGTGAGTTGGGCGTTGCCGCGCTGATAATCGTCGGTTCCAACGACGTCGGGCAGGTGCTGAATGAGCGTCCCACCCCGATACACGTTGAGAACCTGGGCGCCTCGGCAGATGAAGAGGACGGGAAGATCTCTCGAGAGAGCAGCAGCGACCAGCGCGAACTCCCACTCATCGCGCCGCGTGTCCGGCTGGTCGGTGTACTCCCCCGGAACTGCGCCGTAGCGGGCTGTTTCGATGTCCCGTCCGCCCGCAAAGATCAGACCGTCGACACCGTCGAGAACTCGGTCTGCGATTTCTGTCGAGGCGGGTTGGGGTGGCAAGAGGACCGCGACTCCCCCGGCGCGCGAAACACTTTCGATATATCCCGAGTGAAGAAACGCCGCATCGACATCCCACACCCCCGTCTGTGCTTGTTGACGGTAGGTGGTGATGCCGATGACCGGGAGTTTAGAGGCGCTCAAAACCGCGTACACGCTCCCAGTCCGTGATGGCGCTGTCGAAGGCCCGGATTTCGATGCGGGCGGCGTTGACGAGGTGCTTCACCATCTCCTCACCAAAGATTGATCGCGCCGCAGCGCTGCTTTCGAACAGGTCGGCCGCTTCGCGGAGAGTCGTGGGAACATGCGGCTTGTCCGCTTCGTACCCGTTACCGCGGGTCATGTCCTCGAGCTCCAACTGGTTCTCGATTCCGTGAATTCCCGCCGCGATCAGCCCGGCGACCGCAAGGTACTGGTTCACGTCACCGCCCGGCACGCGGTGTTCAACCCGCATTCCCAGTCCGTGCCCGACGACGCGAAGCGCAAGGGTGCGGTTGTCGTGGCCCCACGCGATCGCCGTCGGTGCAAACGATCCTTCCGCGAACCGTTTGTACGAATTGATGTTGGGGGCGTACAACAGCGTAAATTCGCGCATAAGCGCGATCTGTCCGGCGAGGAAGTTGCGGAACATGTCCGACATCCCGTTTTCGGCACCCTTGTCAGCGAAGACAGGATTGCCTTTGGAATCCCGAAGTGAGATGTGAACATGGCACGAGTTACCTTCGCGCTCGTTGAACTTTGCCATGAATGTCAGTGACTTGCCGTGGTTGTCGGCGATCATCTTCGCCCCGCTCTTGTACACCGAGTGGTTGTCGCAGGTGACCATGGCGGTGTCGTAACGGAACGCGATCTCTTGCTGGCCCAGGTTGCATTCGCCCTTGACGCCTTCGCAGTACATTCCCGCCTTGTCCATACTCACGCGAATGTCGTGCAGCAGCGGCTCGACCCGGTTGCTGGCGAGCAGGTCGTAGTCGACGTTGTAGTCGGTGGACGGGCGCAGGTTGTCGTACCCTTTCGCCCACGCATCGCGGAAAGAATCGTCGAACACGATGAATTCGAGTTCGGTGCCGACATAGGGCACCAAGTCCATTTGTGCGAGGCGATCGATCTGCGCCTGGAGGACCGAGCGCGGCGCGATGGCGACGGGCTCGTGGTCCGTCGTCTGCAAATCGGCCATGACCATCGCGGTGTGAGGAATCCACGGGACGAGTCTCAGTGTCGACATGACAGGAATCATCGCCATGTCGTTGTAGCCCTTTTCCCAGGACGAAAATTCGTAACCCGGGACGGTGTTGTTTTCGACATCGACGGCGAGCAGGTAGTTGCAACACTCCGCACCGTGAGAAATCGTGTCTTCGACGAACAACCGAGCGGACATCCGCTTTCCGACGAGTCGACCCTGCATGTCGGTGAACGAGATGATGACCGTGTCAATCTCACCCGAATCCACGAGCTTCTGAAGTTCGGGGACGGTGAGCATGCCAGTGCGTTGTGCCATGTTTCTGTTTCCTCTTCGTTGAGGTCGGATTTCTAACCTTTAGAAAACACCACTCGGATGACTTCTGTCAACATAGTGCCACCCAAACGCCCAAAACCGCGAATTCGAGATAAAGCGATGAGTGAAAAGTTTGCAAAAAATTTTCCCTAAAGGTTGGATTTTCGAACGCTATCGGGTCTATGCTCACAATTACCTAGCCAACACAATGTCGTGGGTGCGAAAGTTCCCGCGACGGGAAAGGACTACAAAGTCGTATGTCTGAGAAATTGAAAGTCTCGGGAGTTTCCTATACCGAGCAAAGCAAGGACTATTTCGAGAAGCGCCAGCTCACTCGATCCGCCGGTGTGTGGGGCCTCTGGGGTCTCGCAATCGCCGCGGTCATCTCGGGTGACTTCTCGGGTTGGAACTTCGGAGTCGCCGCGGGCGGTTTCGGTGGCCTGCTCGTCGCGTTCCTCATCCTCGTGGTCATGTACTACGGGCTCATGTTCGCAATTGGTGAAATGTCGTCGGCAATGCCCCACACCGGCGGCGCTTACTCATTCGCTCGAAAAGCGATGGGACCATGGGGTGGATTCGTCACGGGTCTCGCCGAGACCATCGAATACGTCGCAACGACCGCGGTCGTCGTGTTCTTCTCGGCGGCCTACCTCAACGGTGTGACGGCTGAACTTCTGAGCCTCGACCTAACCGGGAGCATGTGGATCTGGTACATCGTGCTCTACGCGGTGTTCGTCGGTCTCAACTCGCTCGGCTCGGCAATCTCGTTCCGGTTCTCCATCATCGTGTCGATCATCTCGCTCGGAATCATCGTGTTGTTCGCGGTTGTGGTTCTCGCGTCTGGTCAAATCGACTGGTCGAGCCTGTGGAACATCCCCGCCGACCCGGCTGCTGTCGGTTCAAGCTGGTTCCTTCCCAACGGAATCATGGGAATCCTGTTCGCGATTCCTTTCGGTGTCTGGCTGTTCCTTGGAATCGAAGAGCTTCCTCTCGCCGCAGAAGAATCGCACAACCCGTCTAAGGACATCCCCCGCGCCGGTTTCTGGGCGCGTGGAACCCTCATCGTGACCGGTCTGATTGTCATGTTCGTCAACACCGGAATTCTCGGTGCTGAGGCAACGGGTGCTGCCGGCGAACCTCTCCTCGACGGCTTCCGTGCCGTTGTGGGTGACGGATGGGCTGCCGTCCTAGGTATCTTCGCGCTGATTGGTCTGCTCGCGTCGCTGCAGGGAATCATGTTCGCTTACGGTCGCAACATGTACTCGCTGTCACGCGCTGGCTATTACTTCAAGGGACTGTCCGTCACGGGCAAGAACAAGACTCCGTGGCTCGCACTCGCCGTCGGTGGGGTTATTGGTCTCGTCGCACTCGTCTACCTCGACTGGGCTGTCGCGAACGACCCTGAGGGAATGGGATCCGTCGCCGGTGCCATCATCCTCAACATCGCTGTGTGGGGCGCTATGTTGGCCTACATCATGCAGATGGTCTCGTTCATCATCCTGCGCGTCAAGTACCCCAACCTCGAGCGCCCGTATCGCTCGCCGTGGGGTGTCGGTGGGGCATCAGTCGCCGCACTGATTGCCGCACTCGCATTCGTCGGATTCTTGTTGAACCCGACGTTCCTGCCCGCGATTCAGGCGATCATCGTCGTGTACGTGGTCTTCTTGGCCTACTTCGCGCTGGTCGGTCGTCACAACCTCGTAATGTCTCCCGAAGAGCGTTACTCGGTTCACGGCGAACACAAGTAATACCCTCGGGCGCCTGTGGGCCGATTCGTCGGCTCACAGGCGCCTTTCCTTGAAGGGAAGGTAGGTTGACATTGTGAGCACACTCACCGCAGTTGACCTGTTCACCGTCGGCGTTGGCCCGTCTAGTTCCCACACGGTGGGTCCGATGCGCGCCGCCCGACGATTCGTCGCGGAACTGGGCGAAACGGATCACCTGGGTTCCATCGCTCGGATCCGCGTCACTCTTTTCGGGTCGCTCGGCGCGACCGGAGTTGGCCACGGAACGACGAACGCAATCATCGCGGGGCTCGAGGGTGCCGACCCGCGAACGTGCGACCCCGTTGCGCTGTCGACCGCGTGGGACGACGCTGTCACATCGGGACACATCACGGCGGCGGGTCGCGAACTTCCCTTCGACGCCGAGGACATCGAGCTACGGCCGATGACGAGGCTTCCACAGCATTCCAATGCGATGACGTATGCGGCGCTGGGCGAGGACGGTGAGCCCCTATTCACCCGCACCTACTTTTCGGTCGGCGGCGGTTTCATCGAATCCGACGAGGAAATTGGCGCCGCCCCCGCGACCACGACCGACACGATTCTTCCGTTCCCGTTCGATAACGGTGACGAACTGATGGCCCTGTGCGAGAGCACGGGCAAGACGATCGCCGATATCGCCTACGACAACGCGGTCGCGATGTACGGTGCTGAGGAGGTCG
>JAULYU010000142.1:3170-8699 GCA_032117735.1 Microbacteriaceae bacterium | reverse complement strand
AATTGAAACCGTCGGGCCACGCGGTGCGCATCGGCGAACCGTCAACGAACGGAGCGTTATACAGGTTTCGCGGAATTCCGACGACAGCGATTTGGCCGGTGGTGGCGTCCACCGTGATGAGGCTCGCAGAATCGGGACGTAAGCCAATTCGATCGGCTCCCGAGTCGGCTCCCAACAACATGAAGGTGTACTTTCCGTCAATCGGTTCCACCGGCGGCTTTTCGGCAAAAATCCCGCCGATTGTCGATCGGGTGACTCCCGCGAGAAAAGATCCGTAGGCGGCTGCCCCAGCGGGCACCAGCATCGCCACGACAGTGAACGCCGCAACCCAGAAACGCGTTCGGCCGGGAACGTGAACAAATCGGACGAGGCGGAACGTGTCGACCGCAGCGACGAACGACAGAATTGCAAAAACCACGAGTAGCGCTTGTACACCGAGAAGTCCCCAGAAAGACACCCAGAAACCCAGCGTGGCACCGCTGGCGACCAGGTACGAGACGAACGTCCCAATCCCCACCATCAGAAATAGCAACCAGGTTCCGAAGAGAACCCGTCCTAACCGACGGTTCCCCGCGATGAGTTGAGCGGAGCCGGGCATCAGAAACGAGAGCACGATGAGCCACCACGCGCGACGACGCATCACGGCGGGGTCGCGCACGTCCGGGTTACGAATAGGAGAGGTGAGGCTCACGACAGCGAATCTTTGAGGGCGGCGTTTTTGGTGGCGACCGTGTCAGCGAGCGCCGCGGCGTGATCGTCCAGTTGCGCCGCGAGCCCCGAGTCGCTAATCGCGAGCATACGAATCGCGAGGAGGGCGGCGTTGGCGGAGTTTCCGATTGCCACGGTGGCGACGGGGATTCCCGCGGGCATTTGTACGATCGACAACAACGAATCGAGCCCGTCCAGCGGCGCAAGCGGCACGGGGACTCCGATGACAGGCAGACTGGTGACCGAGGCGAGCATCCCGGGAAGGTGCGCTGCGCCACCCGCTCCGGCGATGATGACCGAGATTCCGGCCGCGCGAGCGGCTTTCCCCCACTCCACCATCGCGTCGGGTGTTCGGTGTGCACTGAGGATTTGAACGTCAACTGCGATACCGAAACTGTCCAGCGTCTCTTTGGCCGCCGTCATCGTCGGCCAGTCCGAGTCGGATCCCATGACAATGGCGACGCGGTGCATACTCACGTCACCATGCTAAATGTCGGTGCGAAAGATATCCGCCACGGCGCGCGCCCGATTGACGGTGTCCGCCGCGTCGTTTCCGGTCGCCGTCACGTGACCAACCTTTCGCCCAGTTCGAGGGGCCTTCCCGTAGTTGTGCAGTTTCACATCCGAAAGATCGCCGAGCCGGGCATAACGGTCGATGTTCATCTCGCCGAACACATTGATCATGACCGCCCACGGGTGTCGGGATTCGGTCGACCCGAGTGGCAGATCGGCGACCGCGCGAAGGTGCTGTTCGAACTGCGACGTCACACTACCCTCGATGGTGACGTGTCCCGAATTGTGAGGACGCATGGCGAGTTCGTTGACGAGCAGCCTCCCGTCGGTCGTTTCGAACAACTCGACCGCGAGAACACCGGTGACGTCGAGGTCGTTCGCGATTCGACGACCGATGTCCGCGGCGATCTCGATGACACGGTCGTGTGCCGTCGGAGCGGGCAGAATCACTTCGGAGCACACCCCGTTGGACTGGGTCGTCTCTACGACGGGCCACATCGCGGTGTCACCCACCGGTCGCCGCGCCACAAGTTGCGCAAGCTCCCGCGAAAAATCAACGAGTTCTTCGAGCAGGACGGGACCGTCCGCCAACCACTCGGAAATCTGTGCGGCGTCGGTGACAACCGCCACACCCTTTCCGTCATAGCCCCCGCGGGGGGTTTTGGCGATGATTCGACCGCCGTGCTTCGCCAGAAAATCGGTGACGTGCCGCGCCTCGTCGGCTACCGCCCAGTCCGGAACGGGGTGGCCGAGTTCGTCGAGCACCCGTCGCATCGCGATCTTGTCCTGTGCGATGGCGAGCGCGGACGGGCCGGGCCGAACCGCGACCCCGGCGTCGACCAGCGCGTCGAGGACCGGTGCGGGCACGTGTTCGTGGTCGAAAGTGATGACGTCAACGCCCCCGGCGAATCGAAGGACGGTGTCGACGTCGCGGAAATCCCCGATGGCAGTGGCGCGATCGCGAGCCGAGGAGTCCGCCGATTCCGCGAGCACGCGAAGTTCGATTCCCAGTTCGATGGCGGGGCCGATCATCATGCGGGCGAGTTGCCCCCCGCCAATCACTCCGACCACGGTCATGGTGACTCACGGAGAGTTAAAACGCGATGGAGACGATTCACGGCACTCCTTCGGGTGGTCAAGGGACGGTGTCAGCCTATCTAACGCTGTCCGTCGCCACCGAGACGGAGGTGGGTGACGTCGGCCGCGATGAACTGGTCGACGACACCCGCGACGTCTACAGACAACGAGCCGCTCTCGCCGATTCCAATCGCCCGCCCGGTCACGTTTCGTCCGTCGGGGAGTTCGAGTCGCACCTCACGTCCGATGGTGTCGATGGTCGCTCCCAACTCGCCCAGCAGTGCGTCGGAATCGAGCTCGGGTGCGCGGTGCACAATCGCCTCAGTGATTGCGGTGACAAGTTCCGCGGGTGAGATGGCGATGTCGTGTTCTGCGAGAAACGTGGCGGAATCAGCGGGCACATCCGACGGAATCCCGGTGAGATTCACTCCGATGCCGATTCCGAGTCGGTCGTCGTCCAACGCTTCGACCAGAATCCCCGCGACTTTCCGCCCCTGGATGTGCACGTCGTTCGGCCATTTCACGGTCGTAGTCGTCCCCGGCGTCGCCGAGGAGTCAATCAACCGCCGCAGTTCCATGGCCACGAGGAGCGGAAGGCGGGTGATGTGCCTCGGCGAACCGATCGCTCCCCGAGACAGCACGAGCGTTAGAGCGAGCCCGTGGCCCGGCGCCATGCTCCAGGTGCGATCCCGTCTCCCCCGGCCGGCCGTTTGGTTCGTCGTGGCAACCACATCGCCGTGCCGAAAATTGTCCGCGCGGGCGACCCGCAGTGTCGAATCGACCTCGTCGAACCAGTGAACGGCGACCACTAGCGGAGCGGGTTGGACCAGACCGCGCCCACCATCGATGGCCGCAGCGTGCGAACCGATCGAGTCCAGCCGTCCACGACCGTGTCCGCATCCACCGGACCGCCCTCACGCAACATCCCCGCCACCACGGCGATGACGGCGGCGGCGTGTTCGGGTGTCGGATTTCCCGCCTCCACGCGAATCTGCGTCAGCGGGTCGATTTCGGGTTCGAGCTCGGGCATTACAGCGGAATGTTTCCGTGCTTTTTCGGCGGCATGCTCGCGCGTTTGGTGCCGAGCGCCCGCATCGACCGAATGATCGCGATTCGAGTCATGTGGGGGTAAATGACGTTGTCGATTTCGCCGCGTTCCGCCGCCAAGAAGGGACTCGCGACATTGAGCGTGTACTCGCTCGCGAGCTTGGTTCGCAGCGCGGCGACGTCCTCGCCGCGATCTTCCGCCTCTTTGATTTCAGCACGGTAGAGAATGTTCACCGCACCCTGACCGCCCATGACCGCGAGTTCCGCCGTCGGCCACGCCATGTTGATGTCGGCGCCGAGGTGCTTGGAGCCCATCACGATGTATGCGCCACCGTAGGCCTTGCGGGTGATGACGGTAATGAGGGGAACCGTGGCTTCGGAATAGGCGTAGAGCAGTTTTGCGCCGCGACGAATGACACCCTGCCACTCCTGGTCGGTCCCGGGCAAGAACCCGGGCACGTCGACGAGCGTGATGATGGGGAGCCCGAAGGCGTCACAGAATCGAACGAAACGAGCGGCCTTTTCGCTGGCTTCGATGTTGAGCGTTCCCGCCATCTCTTTCGGCTGGTTCGCAACGACCCCGACGGGTTTCCCTTCGACGCGGGCGAATCCGATGATGATGTTGGGCGCGAACAGCGGCTGGACTTCGAGGAACGAATCGTCGTCAACGGATCGGGCGATGACATCCAACATGTCGTAGGGCTGGTTCGCGCTGTCCGGAATAATGACGTCGAGTTCTTTGTCCGCCTCGGTCGGAGTTTCGGACACGACCGCCGCGTACCGAGGGTGTTCGGCGAGGTTGTTCTGTGGCAGGTAGGCGAGCACCGAGCGCACGAAATCGAACGCGTCCGGCTCGTCGCTCGCGAGGTAGTGCGAGACGCCGGTTCGCACCGAGTGTGTTTCGGCGCCGCCGAGTTCCTCCATGCCGACGTCCTCGCCGGTCACCGCCTTGATGACGTCGGGTCCGGTCACGAACATCTGGCTGGTCTTGTCGACCATGACGACGAAGTCAGTGAGGGCGGGCGAGTACACCGCGCCACCCGCCGCCGGGCCGCAAATGATGGAGAACTGCGGAATGACTCCACTGGACTGGGTGTTGAGGCGGAAAATCTCGCCGTACTTTCCCAGAGCCGTCACGCCTTCTTGGATTCGTGCACCGCCCGAGTCGAGGATTCCGATGATGGGCACACCCGCCTTGAGCGCGTATTCCTGAAGTTTGACGATTTTGGCGCCGGCGGCCTCGCCGAGCGACCCACCGAAGACACTGAAGTCCTGGCTGAAAATCCCCACCTCGCGGCCGTGAATTCGACCGACGCCCATGATCACGGCGTCGCGGTCGGGACGCTTTCCCGAGTCACCGAACGAATCACCCCGCGAGCGCACAAACTTGTCGATTTCGGTGAATCCCGTTCCCGGGTCGACCAACTGCATGATGCGGGCCATCGCCGAATTCTTGCCCTTGACCTTTTGTTTCTCGGCGGCGGACTTTTGCGCGTCATCGAGGTTCTTGAGTCGCGCGGCGAAATCAGCGATTCGCGCGGCGGTCGTCGCGGGTTCGGGTTTCGGGGTTTTCTCAGTCACCCCTTTACCTTACTGACGGGAGTCCCGCTCGGCACCTAACGAAGTCAGGATCGCTCGCGCACGAGCGTGACGATTGTTTCGAGGTGGTGGGTGTGCGGAAACAGATCGATCGCCCGCAATCGGGTGGGCCGATAGCCGTGTTCTCGGGCGAACGCGATGTCCCGTGACAGGGCGACGGGGTCGCACGCCACGTAGACAATTTGTGCGGGCGCGAGCCGTCCCAGAATTGCCATGACCTCGCGGCCCGCTCCGGCTCGAGGCGGGTCGAGGATGACGGTGCCCGCGGCGAGTCGCGATCGTTCGCCGGGCGTTGCCCGAGCGTCCAGTGCACGCAGCCATTTGTCGACCATCCCCGTTTCGGCGAAGGCACCGACCCATTCGCTCAGGTTTTCGCCGGCGTGCTCGGTCGCCCGCTCGTCGGACTCGACGCTCGTGATGCGGGTGGACGGCCCGCCCAGGTCGGCGAGCGCCACCGCAAAGAGTCCGACGCCACCGTACAGGTCGAGGTTCAGTGCGGTCGGGTCGAATCGCTCCGAGTCAATCGCGGCGCGCACCTCGTCGGTCAAAGTCGTGGCTGCTTCGCGGTGAACTTGCCAGAAACCG
>JAULYU010000142.1:0-3160 GCA_032117735.1 Microbacteriaceae bacterium | reverse complement strand
CGTCGGCTTTTGTTCGCCGACGATGAGCCGAGGTTCCCCGATCGACGGCGACAACACATCGACCGAACCGGTCATCCCGTAGTTGTCGGCGAGCGGAGCAATTCGGTTGATCCCCTCGGACGCGAGCGGAAGGCTCTTGACGACGATGATGTCGTGGGACCGCCGGGCGCGCGGACCGACCTGCCCCTGATCGTTGACGTGCAGTCGAACGCGGGTTCGCCAGGCCAGCCCGCCACGGTCCTCGTCTCCGGGAAGTGCGGTCACCCGATCGAGTAGCAACGCGATGGTCGCCTCGTCCAGTTTTCCGAAACGAGCGAGCGAATCCTTGAGTACGTCGCGTTTCAGCACACGCTGATGCGCGAGGGCGATGTGTCCGAAATCGGCTCCGCCCACTCGCGCGTGGATAGGGCGATCAATGCCCGCTTCGGCCCAGACGTGCGGGACGCGGTGAGGGCTCGCGTCCACGATCGAAACGGCATCGGCACGCCAAAAACTGGCTTTCGAGTCGTCCGTGACCCGCGCGACCACGGTCTCGCCCGGGATGGCGTCGCTGACGAACACCACGCGCCCGTCGAGTCGTCCCACCGCGAACCCGCCGTGGGCGATCCTGGTGAGTTCCAGTTCGATGTCGGTCCCCGTCGCGTCTCCCATTTCCCCAGCCTAGGGTCACGGTAGTGTCGGGCTGTGCGCCTCACCCTCGCCTCGACGTCACCCGCCCGGCTCGCCACTCTGCGCGGCGCCGGGGTCGAACCGCTGGTCGTGTCGCCGGGTGTCGACGAGGACGCGGTCGTCGCCGCGGCCGGTCACCTCGAACCCGCCGCGATGGTCGAATTGCTGTCCCGAGCCAAAGCCGAAGCCGTCGCCGAATCGCACGGTCACGACATCGACGGGTTGATTCTCGGCGGTGATTCGGTGTTCGTCATCGACGGAATCATTCACGGAAAACCCCACCAGCCGGCGGTCGCGCGCGAGCGATGGCTGCGCCAACGCGGACGAACAGGTGTCCTGTATTCGGGCCACTGGCTCATCGACAATCGCGGGGGCAGAAACAACGGCGGGGTCGGCGTCGTCACCTCCGCGGAAGTGACTTTCGCCGACGTCACCGAGGACGAAATCGACGCGTACATCGCGACGGGTGAACCGCTCGCGGTGGCGGGCGCGTTTACGATCGATTCGCTGGGTGGACCGTTCATCTCGTCCATTGTCGGGGACCCCCACACGGTCGTGGGGTTGTCGTTACCCGCCCTCCGCAACCTCGTTCGGTCCTTCGGAATCGAATGGACCGACCTGTGGAATCGGACCTGATTCGGGACGAAGCGCCCGCCGACCAATAGGCTGGTGGACATGTCTGCACGCATTACCAAGGTCCTCATCGCCAACCGCGGCGAAATCGCCGTTCGCGTCATCCGCGCCGCGAAAGACGCGGGAATTGCCACCGTCGCCGTCTACGCCAATCAAGACATCAACGCGCAGCACGTCAGGCTAGCCGACGAAGCGATCAGTTTGGACGGCACCACCAGCGCCGACACATACCTCGTCATTGGCAAGATCATCGCCGCCGCCAAGCGGACCGGCGCCAACGCCATTCACCCCGGCTATGGCTTCCTCGCCGAGAACGCCGATTTCGCGCGCGCGGTCACCGCGGCGGGCATCATCTGGATCGGACCGACACCCGAGGCAATCGAACGGCTGGGCGACAAGGTCAGCGCGCGTCACGTCGCGGAAAAGGTAGGCGCGCCCCTAGCGCCCGGAACGCTCAACCCGGTCGAAACCGCCGACGAGATTCTGGCATTCGTCGACCAACACGGTTTACCCGTTGCGATCAAGGCGGCATTCGGTGGCGGTGGGCGCGGGCTCAAGGTCGCCCGCACGCGCGAAGAGGTCCCGGAACTGTTTGAATCGGCGACCCGCGAGGCGATTGCCGCGTTCGGCCGAGGCGAGTGTTTTGTCGAAAAATACCTCGACAAGCCGCGGCACGTCGAAACCCAGTGCCTCGCGGACCACAAGGGCAATGTCGTCGTCGTGTCGACGCGCGACTGCTCGTTGCAGCGCCGTCACCAAAAACTGGTCGAAGAGGCCCCCGCACCGTTCCTGAGCGACGACCAACGCGAACTGTTGTACACCGCCTCCAAAAACATTCTCAAAGAGGTCGGGTACGTCGGAGCGGGAACCTGTGAGTTCCTGATCGGAGCCGACGGCACCATCACCTTCCTCGAAGTGAACACCCGCCTGCAGGTCGAACACCCCGTCTCGGAGGAAGTCACGGGGCTCGACCTCGTGCGCGAACAGTTCCGCATCGCCGAGGGCGGTCTCGTCGACTACCCGGACCCCGTCATCACCGGGCACTCGTTCGAGTTCCGCATCAACGGCGAAGACGCCGGCGCGAACTTTCGCCCCACCCCGGGACCCGTCAAGGCACTTCGGATTCCCGGTGGTCCCGGCATTCGCGTCGACTCGGGTGTTGTCGCCGGCGACGTGATTTCGGGGGCGTTCGATTCACTGCTCGCGAAACTCATCGTGACAGGCACCGACCGCAAGGACGCTCTGGCCAAGGCTCGACGCGCGCTGAGCGAATTCCAGGTCGTCGGCCTTCCCACCGTCCTTCCCTTCCACCAACTCGTCGTCGACGACCCCGCGTTCGCGCCGGCTGGTGACGAGCCGTTCTCGATTTACACGTCGTGGATTGAAACCGAGTTCGTCAACACCGTCGAGGAATACGCCGGCACGATCGGCGCGGGTGAAGCCCCCGACACACGCCACGAGGTTGTTGTCGAAGTGGATGGCAAGCGCCTCGCCGTGTCCGTTCCCGACAGCCTGCTTCCCACCTCGGCTCGGATCCACAAGCCTCTCGCTCCCGTTCGTTCCAAAACCACACATTCGGGTGGCGGCAGTGGCAACGACGTTGCCTCGCCGATGCAGGCCACCGTCATCAAGGTCGAGGTCGCCGCGGGCGACACGGTCGTCAAAGGTCAAACCGTCGTTGTGCTCGAGGCGATGAAAATGGAACAGGCCATCACCGCTTCCCGTGACGGAGTCGTCGCCAAGGTCAGCGCCGAGGTCGGCACGACGGTCAAGGCCGGGTTCGTTCTGCTCTCACTCGACAAGCCCGAATAGGCCAGTCAAAAATCAGTTTTCGAGGAATCCACTCGTCTCATGAATT
>JAULYU010000141.1:0-4445 GCA_032117735.1 Microbacteriaceae bacterium | reverse complement strand
AATTTGCCGATGTGGTGCGACAGCAGCACGCCCTTTTCGAACTCGAGGAAACAATCCGCCAGTTTGGTCTGGGTGATCTGCGTTGCGGACAGGGGTTTGCCGAACAGGATGCGCTCCTGCGAGAACGTCACCGCGACGTCGATGGACGCTCGCGCCGCGCCCATGACACCCCAGATGATTCCGTAGCGGGCTTCGTTGAGGCAGCGGAACGGCGCTCCGAGGCCTTCGGCCAGGGGCAGTCGCATCGATTCCGAAACGCGCACGTTGACCAGGTCAATATCGCACTGAATCGACGCGCGCATGGACAGTTTGTTCGCGATCGGCGTCGCGGTAAAGCCATCGGTGTCGGTCGGAACAATAAAGCCGCGAACACCGTCCGCAGTGTCGGCCCAAATGATCGCGACGTCCGAGATGTTGGCGATGCCGATCCAGCGCTTGGCGCCGTTGAGCACCCAGTGGTCGCCGTCTTTGACCGCCTTGGTCATCATGTTGCCCGGGTCCGACCCGCCGTGCGGTTCGGTGAGCCCGAAACACCCGATCTTTTCGCCGCGTGCCATCGGGGGCAGGAATTCCTGTTTTTGTTCTTCGGACCCGAACTTGGCGATGGCGGACATCGCGAGCGAGCCGAGCACACTGATGTGAGTTCGCCACGACGTGTCGACGGCTTCGAGTTCGTAACAGACGAGACCGTAGGACACCGCGGATGCACCCGCACACCCGTATCCTTCGATGTGCATGCCCAGCATCCCCAGGTCGCCCATTTCGCCGATCAGTTCGGTGCGAAGGCGCTGGGTCTCGAAGTCTTCGTCGATTTCCGGCTGGATGCGTTCAAGCGAGAACTTCCGAGCCGAATCGCGCCACGCGAGTTCCTCGGCGGTGAAGAGTGCGTCGAACCCCATCACGGATTCGGCGGTGGAAAAGGTCGACATCGTGGCTCCTTCGCGCCGTGCTAATACATTCAATACTAGTGTTTTTTGCGAAGCACTGAGAGTGGACCTGAGGGGATTCGAACCCCTGACCCCCTGCATGCCATGCAGGTGCGCTACCAGCTGCGCCACAGGCCCTCGTGTCGCCCACCGGGCAACCTCATCAGGTTACTGTACCCGCGAGATTTCTCCCAAATCGGGCGGGTTCGGTCAGTGTGCGTCGACCGTGACCGGAATCACGGGACAGTCGTGCCACAACCGTTCCAGTCCATAGAACATGCGCTCTTCTTCGTGGAACACGTGTGCCACGACATCGCCGAAGTCGAGCAGGATCCAGCGACCCAGATCCCGTCCTTCCCGGCGAAGCGTCTTGTTGCCGCTCGCCAACATCTGGTCTTCGATTTCATCGGCGATCGCCTGAACGTTGCGCTCGTTTCGACCGGTGATGATGACGAACGCATCGACAATCGCAATCGGGCCACTCACGTCGAGCGCAACGATGTCCTCACCCTGTTTCGATTCGGCCGCTGCGGCCACGATGGCGACATGGTCAATGGCGGTTTGAGTTGCGGGCACGATTTTCCTTTAGATGAGGTCGGTGAAGACGGCGAGACCGATGAGTGTAGCCACAACCAACCCGAAAAACGTGGCGAATGCCGCCGAGATACCCCTACCGGAACTCGGAATCTTGGTTTTTTCGTCAATTGGACCCGCGCGTCCGATGATGGACAGTGCTTCGGTTGCGCGACGAGGGATGCCCGGTGATTCCAGGTCCACACTGGCGTCGATGACCGTGATCGGCCGCGCATCGCTCGGTGCACTGGTAACTCGAATCGGTCCCGTGAGCAGCATTTCGCCCGTGTGGTCTATCGGGCCGGCGATTTCGCCCGTGGGGAACTGTTCGACGTGCAGAGTCGCGACCGCTGCGTTCGATTGTCCGACGTTAGACGAGGGAACCACCCAGTGGTCGAGTTCCTGCCCCGGGTCGAGCGCGGGCGACAGCGTGGGTGCTGCGGGGGTCTGCGCTTGGCGCAGTGCTCGACGCGACGGCAACTCTGTCCCCACTGCGGGCGTCACCGCTTCCCGCGCGTTTCGTTGCGCGCGGCGACTGGGGAGCGGCGTGTAGAGGTCCGTCATTGTTTACTCACGATACAACCCGTGTTTTGCGATGTACTGCACGACACCGTCGGGAACGAGGTACCAGACCGGGGAACCCGAACGTACCCGAGCGCGACAATCGGTCGACGAAATCGCCAGTGCGGGCACTTCCAATTGGCTCACGTGCTCAGTCGGGAGGCCAGACAACGTCAAGGCATGTCCAGGGCGAGTGACCGCGACGAAGTGGGCGACCTCCCACGCGGCCTCGATGTCTTTCCAATCGAGGATTTGGGCAATTGCGTCAGCGCCGGAAATAAAGTAGAAATCCGCGTCGGGGTAGTGAACCTGCAAATCCCGCAGAGTGTCGATTGTGTAGGTCGGCCCGTCTCGATCGATATCGACCCGCGAGACAGTGAAACGAGGATTCGATGCGGTCGCGATGACGGTCATCAAATAACGATGCTCCCCCTCCGTCACGTTCCGTTTCTGGTAGGGCGAACCGGTGGGGACGAAAACCACCTCGTCCAGCGCAAAGTGCGTGGCGACTTCGCTCGCGGCCACGAGGTGTCCGTGGTGCACCGGGTCAAAAGTTCCACCCATCACCCCGATTCGTCGCCGGGAGCCGCGTGCCATCTCAGTCCTAGTGGTGGGCGTCGCTGTTGCCGCGGCGGGGGTTTCGGTGGGCAACGTCACGGTTCGCCAGAACCGCGACCGCGAGGAGGATGAATCCCAGTGCGAAGAAACCCGCCCACACGATTGGCGGGAACAAGAGCGGCGCCAATTCTTCGCTGGCGCGGATGACGATGTTCACAATTTTCCCCTTCGGAAGTCTGTCGAGTCAAGATTACCCGCGTTGAGCGCGGTTTCGGTGCAGATTCAGGCTTGAGACGCCTCGAACAGCGTTCCCACGGGCTTTCCGGCCAGTGCCGCGCCTACGTGTTCCGCGGCGGTTAGCACCACCGGAATCCCCTGATGCGTTGCGTACAGCGCAGCCGCCAGTTTCGTTTCGGCACCACCGGTACCGACAGTTGACGTACTCGCCGAACCGATTTCGATGCCCGACAGGTCATCGCCGTAAGTCACCAGTTCGATCTTCTCGGAGCCGGGTTCGCCGGGTGGGCGCGAATACAGGGCGTCGACATCGCTCAGCAGGACCAACAGGTCCGCACCGACGAGCTCGGAAACGAGTGACGCCAGGCGATCGTTGTCACCAAAGCGAATCTCGTGAGTGGCCACCGTGTCGTTTTCGTTGACGATGGGCAGGAATCGAAGATCTAGAAGTTTGTCCATCGCGGCTTTCGCGTTCACCCGCGTCGACTCGGTTTCCAAGTCACCAGAGGTCAACAGAACCTGCGCGGCGACAATGCCATAGCGATTGAGACTGTCCTGATACCGCACCATCAACATCGTCTGACCCACAGCCGCGGCAGCCTGTTCGGTGACGAGGTCGTTCTGGGGACGTGCCGAAAGCCCGAAGTGCGGAAGTGCCGTTGCGATCGCGCCACTCGACACCAGCACCACCTCGAGTCCGCGAGCATGAGCGGCGGCGAGGGCATCCACAATCGCGTCGAGTTGGTGGGCGTTATCGCCGCTAATGGACGACGACCCGACCTTGACCACGATGCGCGTGGCCGACGTCACCTCACTTCGTCGTTCCACTTTCGTCCTCTTCCGTCCACATTCCTGCCTCGCGTTCCCGCTCGAGTTCCGCGCGGGCGGCCGCCTTGGCGTCCATTCGTTCTTTGTACGACTGCCGGCGCTGCACGTTGGTGGTGCGCGTGTTGTCAACGAGTCGCATGTCGGTGCCCCGTGGACTCACCATCATCTCGGCCGCACTGGTCATCGTGGGTTCCCAATCGAACACGAATCGATCACCGTCACCAATGAACACGGTCGCGCCAGGGATTGCCCCCGCCTTGTACAACTGGTCATCGAGGTCGATCTTCGCGAGACGATCACTGAGGTATCCGACCGCCTCGTCGTTGTTGAAGTCGGTTTGCTGGACCCATCGCTCGGGTTTCGCACCCCGCACGCGATAGGTGACGTCGTCACCGCGCTGTTCGACGTGAACCGTGAGCTGTTTTTCGTCAACCGCACGCGGGCGAATGACGATCCGCTGTTGCGATTCCTCGGCGGCGAGTCGTTCGGCACGGTCCGCGCCGACCATCTGCCCGATTCGAAGAGTCATTTCGCGTAGACCCGCGCGCGACGCGGCCGAGACGGCAAAGACTTCAAATCCGCGGTCCTCGAAATCGGCACGAACCAGTTCGGCCAGTTCGGCTGCTTCGGGCACGTCGATTTTGTTGAGCGCAATAATCTGCGGTCGTTCGATGAGCGGCACAGCGCCGGCCGGGACCGGATAGGCCGCGAGTTCCGCTCGGATCACGTCGAAGTCGCTCATCGGGTCACGAGCGGGTTCCA
>JAULYU010000140.1:0-3053 GCA_032117735.1 Microbacteriaceae bacterium | reverse complement strand
CCTGATTCATGTGCGTCGCATCCAGAACATTGGCCTCTAGCAATCCCATCCAGTAGTCGATCGGATGGACGTACTTCTTTTCAATCGACGGGAAATAGCTTGTGGGTCCTTGGACTTTCTCGGTCATGGGCGCGGTTAGGCTGTGCCACTTCCCGAGCGACGACGCATGAGGGCCCGAGTAAGTACGCCGAGCGCGAGCAGACCGGCACTCGCGACCAGCGCAGCGTCGTTCACGGAATCGCCGGGGCCCGTGTTGGCGAGTTCCTCGCCGTCAATAGCACTGGAGAAGCTGGACTGGACTATGTTGTGCTCGCCATTCGAGCGGCGCCAGAGCGCAACAGCGTTACCCGAGCCATCAACAGCCACCTCTGGCGTGATGGCGGACTGACCAAGCTCCGAGAGATCCGTCGGCACCGTCCAACTCGCACCTCCATCGGTCGACTGGCTGATCCGAATGATGGAGTTACTGCCGTTCGATTGCTGCCAGACCGCGACAGCGTTGCCGGACCCATTAGCGGCGACCTGCGGGTTATCAGAACTGAATCCCGATACGGAAAGTTGTTCCGGCGTCGACCAACTCGAGCCACCAGCAGCCAACCGGCTGGACTGGATAATGGTGCCGCCAACATCCGCCAGACGCCAGACCGCAACCGCATTACCTGACCCATCAATAGCAATCCGAGGAGTGGCAGATTGAATACCGGCCGGCGAAACGTTTACTGGCGTCGACCAACTCGCGCCACCAGCGACCAACCGGCTGGACTGGACAATGTCGTCGTTGCCATCCGAGCGGCGCCACACCGCGACCGCGTTACCCGACCCATCAACCGCAATCCGCGGGTCGTCCGCGTCTTGGCCGGACTCCGACAGATTCTCCGGCGTCGACCAACTCAGCCCACCGTTAGAGGACCGGCTGGACTGAATCATGTTGTTGTCGCCGTCCGAACGGCGCCACACCGCGACCGCATTACCCGACCCATCTGCAGAAACTCTGGGACTATTTGCGTCCTGTCCGGTCAACGACAGATCCACCGGCGTCGACCAACTCGCCCCACTATTCGTGGATCGGCTGGACTGAATGATGTCGTAGTCGCCATTATCGCCGCGCCAGACGGCAATGAGGCTACCCGATCCGTCTAAAGTAAATTCCGGGTTTCGGCTGTTGTCACCCGCGGTTGAAAGGTTTACCGGATCCGACCAGTTCACCCCACCATCAACGGACCGGGAGTACTGAACGCGCGTGTTGCTGCCGTCAGAGCGGTGCCACACCGCGTGCCCGACACCCGACCCGTCTACCGCAACCCGAACGTTACTGGCCCATTCGCCCGGATCGGAGAGATTTACCGGCGCTGTCCAACTCGCGCCACCATCATCGGACCAGCTGGACTGCGCAATATTGTTGGAGTCAGCATCGAAACGGAGCCAGACCGCGACCACGTTACCCGACCCATCAATAGCAATCTGATGGTCGCCCGCGCTCTGACCCGCCTCGGACAGGTTCGCGGGGGTGGACCACTCGACGGTTGCCGCAATGGCGGGCGCCGCGGTGATGACGCCGAGAAAAATGGCGAGTGCACCCGCCACCCCGGAGAACAGGCGGGATGAGGCGCGAGCAGAAATAGAAGTAGACCAAGTCGTGGTCATGGGAAACCTTTCGAGGGGTGCAGGGAAAACACGGGCATCGTTCACTGTAGTGGACAAAAATCAAAAAAGGTTAGAAAAATGTGCCCGAACTAAGCCCCTGGAAGGCGCAGGACTCGACTAAACGTTGAACCGGAACTCCACAACGTCACCGTCGTTCATCACGTAGTCCTTGCCTTCGATGCGCGCCTTGCCCTTGGCGCGGGCTTCGGCAACGGATCCGCACTCGACCAGGTCGGCGAAACCCACAATTTCGGCCTTGATGAAACCCTTTTCGAAGTCGGTGTGAATCACTCCGGCGGCCTGAGGGGCTTTCCAGCCCTTGCCAATCGTCCACGCGCGCGCTTCTTTCGGGCCAGCCGTGAGATACGTCTGTAGCCCGAGCGTGTCGAAGCCGATGCGCGCGAGCTGGTCGAGCCCGCTCTCGTCCTGACCCATCGACGCGAGTAGTTCCCTCGCGTCTGCGGGGTCCAGGTCGATGAGCTCGCTTTCGACCTTCGCGTCGAGGAACACGGCTTTCGCCGGTGCAACGAGTGCCGCTAACGCAGCGCGCTGTTCGGCGCTGCCGAGGACCGATTCGTCGACATTGAAGATGTAAAGGATGGGTTTCGCGGTCAAGAGCCCGAGTTCGCGAATTGGCGTCGCGTCGAACGACGCCTGGGCGAGGGTGGTTCCACCGTCCAGAATCTTCTGCGCCTCGATTGCGGCGGCGAGGACATCGGGCTCCATCTTTTTGCCCTTGACCTCTTTCTCGTAACGCGGAATCGCCTTATCCAACGTTTGCAGATCGGCCAAAATCAATTCGGTATTGATGGTTTCGAGGTCGTCCTTCGGATCGACCTTGCCCGCGACGTGGATGACGTCGGTGTCGGCGAATCCTCGGACGACCTGCGCAATCGCGTCCGATTCGCGAATGGTGGCGAGGAACTGGTTGCCGAGCCCTTCGCCCTCGGATGCACCCTTGACGATTCCGGCGATGTCGACGAAGGACACGGGTGCGGGCAGGATTCGCTCACTACTGAAAATCGTGGCCAGCACGTCCAGCCGGGCGTCCGGCAGGTTCACAACCCCGACGTTCGGCTCGATCGTCGCGAAGGGATAGTTCGCCGCGAGAACGTTGTTGCGCGTGAGCGCATTGAACAGGGTGGACTTTCCCACGTTGGGCAGTCCGACGATTCCGATTGACAGGGCCATTGTTCAAGTCTAGGCGAGCGTCACTTCACGGCTTTCGCCGTGCGATTCGCGTAGCTGACGCCCGCCAGAACGAGTGCGCCACCCAAGACCTGGGTCGGGGTCACCGTTCCCCCGAATGCGACGACGAACAGAGCAGTGAAGACGGGAATGATGTTGAGGAACGCGCCGGTTCGAGTCGGTCCGATCCACTCGGACGAGATGTTCCAGAGGAAGTACGC
>JAULYU010000139.1:0-2655 GCA_032117735.1 Microbacteriaceae bacterium | reverse complement strand
TGTCGTCCCAATCGACGAAGGTTACCGCGATGCCTGTTCGCCCCGCGCGCCCGGTTCGGCCGACGCGGTGCAGATACGCCTTGTCGTCTTCCGGAATCGTGTAGTTGATGACGTGGGTGACATCGTCAACGTCGATTCCACGGGCCGCGACGTCGGTCGCGATGAGAACATCCTTTTTTCCGGCCTTGAAGGCGGCCATTCCGCGCTCGCGTGCCTCTTGGCTCATGTCACCGTGAACGGCGACCGCGTTGAAGCCGCGGTCGACGAGTTCGTCGGTCAGTTTCGAAGCGCTGCGCTTGGTGCGCGTGAAGATGACGGTCTTGCCCCGACCCTCGGCCATGAGGATTCGCCCCACGACTTCGTCTTTGTCGAGGTTGTGCGCCCGATAGATCACGTGCTTAATGTTGGCCTGCGTCAGCCCCTCGTCGGGGTCGCTCGCGCGAATATGGATCGGCCTGGTCATGAAACGACGCGCCAGTGCAACAATCGCGCCGGGCATCGTCGCCGAGAACAGCATGGTGTGGCGCTGGGCCGGTGTTTGAGCAAAAAGTTTTTCGACGTCGGGAAGGAATCCGAGGTCGAGCATCCGGTCGGCTTCGTCGAGAACCATCACCTCGACGTGCGCGAAGGACAGCAACTTTTGGTTCGCCAGGTCGAGCAGACGACCGGGGGTTCCCACAATAATTTGCGCGCCGGCCTTGATTTTGTCGACCTGTTCCTCGTAGGCCTTGCCACCGTAAATCGCCGCGACCGTGGTCGAGCGGTTACTCGTGGCGATTTCCATATCCTCGGTCACCTGAACGGCGAGCTCCCGGGTCGGAACGACGATGAGGGCTTTGACCCCGGGAGCCGGGTCGAGACCCAACTTTTGGACCAGCGGAAGGCCAAACCCGAAGGTTTTACCCGTTCCGGTCTTGGCCTGGCCGATAATGTCCTGGCCGGTCAGTGCGAGCGGAATCGTCTGCTCTTGGATGGGAAAAGGCTCGTTGATGCCACGAGCGGCGAGCGCATCGGCGATGTCATCGTCGATGCCAAGATCACGGAAAGTCACAAAATACCCAATCGGTTGTAAATCCCTAGTCTACCCGTTGGCTCGGACTCCCTATGCTGGAGGCGTGGCGAGCATATTTCGGAGACGAACGGCGGTCCCCGCGGTCAACCCCGCGGACCGTTCGAGCGAGGCGACGGCTGGTGTTCGGGTGGAGTTCACCGACCTTGCACCGGCCCCCGTCGTGTTTCTCGGGCAGAGCGCGTACCTGTTCTTGCGCTACGCGGAGTCTGCCGCGAGGCACGCGCACGACGCGGTCGACCTCGACGCGGAATCGACCCTCGCGCTGGTCGCCGAGGAGTGCTTCGTTCGGTTCTCGCGACTCGCCACCATCCTCGACCGGTCGAAACACGACCGGGTGGAGGCGATGACCCCGTTCATCGCACCGACACGGGAGTTCGAACGCCGAACCCGCGGCCGCAACTGGGTCGAACGCGTCGCGTGCACCTGGATCACGATGGCGTTCCTGCAGGACTTTTGGCGGCAATTGGCGTCGGGGCTACCGAAGGCGATTCGACGTGATGTCTTGGCGGCTCTGGAATCGGACACCATGATCGACGCGCTGCGCGCGGAACTGGAGCGCCGAATCGAACTCGAGCCGACCCTGCGTCCCACCCTCGCCCTCTGGGCACGACGACTCGTCGGCGACACGATGCTCATGGCGGAAAGCGCGCTCGTTCACGCTAACAAGCCCGTGGCGCTCGCGGACGGAATCGAACCGGTCTTCACGGATCTCATCGCGGCCCACTCGGCGCGAATGGACGCGCTCGGGCTTACCGCCTAAGACACGAAACCGACGGGGCGTGCCTGCGTCGTGCCGAACTCGATGTAGGCGATGCTGGCGGCGGGAATGATGAATTCCTGCCCCTTCGAGTCGTTGATGCGCACGAGTCCGTTCGATGTCAGTGCGGAGGCGAAACGTTGTTCGATGTCGGTGACGCTCACGTCGGTGTCGAACGCGAGTTCGCGGGGGGCGTGGTGAATTCCAATTCGAATGTCCATGTCTCAAGGCTAATAGGTGTCAGAGGTGAGTTGTACAGTCGTGAGTAATGACGAATTTCGAACTGGACGAATCGCAACGCGCCGCTGTGTCGGCGGCCGCGACGGGCAACCATTTTCGGATCGTCGGGGCTCCCGGGTCCGGCAAAACAACGGTCGTCATCGAAATCGTCTCGGCACTCATTGCGCGGGACGGCGAATCGGCCGTTCGCATTCTCACGCCGTCGCGACAGAGCGCAACGCGACTGCGCGACAGCGTGGCATTGGCTGTCAACGTCGCGACTCGCGGGCCGCTCGCTCGCAGTATTTCGTCGCTCGCCTTCGACCTCGTCAGCGCCGAACAGGGACAGGGCTACGTCGCCCGTCTCATGTCGGGTGGCGACCAGGATTCGGACATCAAGGAAATTCTCGACGGCGAAATCGCGGACGGTTCCGACGGGTACTGGCCGGACAACTTGACGGCCGATGTTCGTCGGCTTCGCGAGTTTCGCACTCAACTGCGTGACCTGTTGTCGCGAAGTCGCGACCTCGGGATGGTCGACGAATCGAGTGCGACGCCGTTCGCGGCGCTTGCCGAATTGGGCCGCACCGCGCACAACCCCGAGTGG
>JAULYU010000138.1:0-31346 GCA_032117735.1 Microbacteriaceae bacterium | reverse complement strand
GCCGTGACCAGATTGCTGGGGTCGGTGATTACTTCAAAACCGCCACCCTGATCGATGACTTCCTCGGCACCCGCATCGAGAACCGCGAGGAGAATATCGTCCTCCGAAACACCCTCCGACTTGGTAATCGAAATGACTCCCTTGCGGGTGAAGTTGTAGGCGACCGAACCGGGATCCGCCATGGTTCCGCCGTTGCGGGCCATCGCGGTTCGCACCTCGGCCGCCGCGCGATTCTTGTTGTCCGTCAGACACTCGATCAACAGTGCGACGCCCGACGAGCCGTACCCCTCGTACATGATGGTCGTGTAGTCGATCGACTCCCCCGACAGGCCTGCACCGCGTTTGACCGCACGGTCAATGTTGTCGTTGGGCACACTCGCTTTTTTCGCCTTGTATACGGCGTCCGCGAGCGTGGGGTTTCCGGCGAAGTCCGCACCGCCCAATTTGGCCGCAACTTCGATGTTTTTGATGAGCTTGGCGAACGACTTTGCGCGCCGGCTATCGATAATCGCTTTTTTGTGCTTGGTGGTCGCCCATTTGGAGTGTCCGGACATGCTGTTTCCTCACTGTCGTTCGAGTCGATGCTACCGCCGCGCACCCGCAACCACGGTGTTGAGCCACCACGCGTGCACTCGATTTTCGCCCACCATTTCGGGGTGAAACGAAATGCCGACGCAGTTTCCCTCGCGCACACCGACAATGTCGCCATTCGGCAGCGACGCAATAACGGTTCCCGCGCCCGCGTCGCGAATGATGGGCGCTCGGATGAAGGCCGCGCGAACAGGCGTCGTGTCGACAACCGACATGTCAATCGTGGTCTCGAACGAATCGACCTGGGTTCCGAAAGCGTTTCGTTCCACGGACGCGCTCAGACCGCCAAACGTCTGCTGACCGTCGATACCGCCGCGCAGCGAATCCGACAGCATGATCAGCCCGGCACAGGTTCCCAGCACGGGCAACCCCGCCGCTATCGAGGCAACAATGGAATCCCGAAGTGCGAAAATCCGCGACAGTTTGTCGATGACGCTCGATTCACCCCCTGGGATGATCAATCCGTCCAACCCGTCCAGATCGACCGGCCGACGAACCTGCCGATGGGACACGCCGAGGTCATCGAGCACGTTCTCGTGCTCGCGCACGTCACCCTGGAGGGCGAGAACGCCGATGAGGAGTTTCTTACCAGCCACGCTCGGACAAGCGGTGCGGTGCGGGGAGGTCGGCCACGTTGATGCCCACCATCGCTTCACCGAGTCCGCGCGACACCTCGGCGATGACCTTCGGATCGTTGAAGGCGGTCGTCGCCTTGACGATCGCCTTGGCTCGTTCGATCGGGTTTCCCGACTTGAACACGCCGGACCCCACGAAAACGCCGTCGGCACCCAGTTGCATCATCATCGCGGCGTCAGCGGGGGTTGCGACTCCTCCCGCAACAAACAGCACGACGGGAAGTTTCTTCTCACGCGCAACCTGCTGGACCAGTTGGTAAGGCGCCTGCAATTCCTTGGCCGCCACGTACAACTCGTCGTCCGACTTCGCTGCGAGAGCGGCAATTTCGCCCTTGATGGTGCGGATGTGCTTGGTGGCTTCGGACACGTCGCCGGTGCCGGCTTCACCCTTGGACCGAATCATCGAGGCTCCTTCGGTGATGCGGCGAAGCGCTTCACCCAGGTTGGTCGCACCGCAGACGAACGGGATGGTGAAGGGCCACTTGTCGATGTGGTTGACGTAGTCCGCCGGGGACAGCACTTCGGACTCGTCGATGTAATCGACACCGAGCGACTGCAGCACCTGGGCTTCGACGAAGTGACCGATGCGGGCCTTGGCCATGACCGGAATGGACACCGACGCCATGATCTGGTCAATCAAATCGGGGTCGCTCATGCGCGCGACACCGCCCTGCGAGCGGATGTCGGCGGGGACTCGTTCGAGCGCCATGACGGCGACTGCGCCCGCATCTTCGGCGATTTTCGCCTGGTCAGCGTTGACGACGTCCATGATGACGCCACCCTTCAACATTTCTGCGAGCCCGCTCTTGACGAGGGGCGTTCCGACGGTTTTCTCCGCCATACCTATCACTCCTTGTAGTGGCCCTGCCGGGCATGTTTTCAGTTTAGGACTCGTTTGGCCAGTGATTTGCCAAACGTTCCCGCATCTCCCCCAACAGAACCGGCATCGCCTTGGTTTTGGCGATGATGGGGAAAAAGTTGGAGTCGTTGCTCCATCGGGGCACAACGTGTTGGTGCAGATGTTCCTGTATTCCCGCACCCGCCACTTCGCCCTGGTTCATCCCGATGTTGAACCCAGTGCAGCCGGTCGCGTCCGTCAGCACGCGCATCACGGTTTGAGTCAGCGACCCGATTTCCGCCACTTCGGCGGCTGTCGCAAGGTCGTACGTGGCAACGTGACGATAGGGGCACACCATGAGATGACCCGAGTTGTAGGGGTACAGATTCAGAATCACGAACGCGTGGTCGCCTCGATGAACAATCAGCGCGTCCTCATCCGATCGTTCCGGAGTGAGGCAGAACGGACAACCTGTTTGGCCGTCCGTTTTGTCGAGATACACCATGCGGTGCGGTGTCCACAGGCGCTCCAGTCCGTCTGCGTCCCCCGCGAATTCGGTCTCCGATTCGGTCGTCAACTCACGTCTCAATCGAACGGGACGAAATTGCGCCGACAATCCGGGCAATAGCGACGTCGACCGGAATTCCGTTCTCCTGTTCGCCGCTACGGTAACGGAAACTCACCGCGTTGTTTTCTCGATCTTCTTCGCCCGCAATCACAATGAACGGAACCTTGAGCAACGTGTGGTTTCGAATCTTTTTCTGCATCCGGTCGTCCGATGCGTCCAACTCTGCACGAATCCCCGCCGTCTTCATTCGCGCGACAACGTCCGCGAGATAGTCGGCGAATTCCTCCGCCACCGGCACCGCAACCGCCTGAACCGGGGAGAGCCAGACCGGGAATGCACCCGCATAGTGTTCGAGCAACACACCGAAGAACCGTTCAACCGAGCCAAACAGTGCGCGGTGGATCATCACGGGGCGTTGCCGGGAACCGTCACTCGCAGTGTATTCGAGGTCGAAACGTTCCGGCAGATTGAAATCAAGTTGAATCGTCGACATCTGCCAGGTCCGGCCGATTGCGTCGCGCGCTTGGACTGAAATCTTGGGACCGTAAAACGCAGCACCGCCGGGATCCGGCACGAGGGTGAGCCCCGAATCGGTCGCGACCTTCTCGAGCGTCGCCGTGGCGGATTCCCACAACTCGTCGGCACCAACAAACTTGTCGCTCTCGGGGTCGCGGGTCGACAGCTCGAGATAGAAATCATTCAGTCCGTAATCCCGCAACAGACTGAGCACAAAATCGAGAACCTTGGTGAGCTCGGACTCCATCGCATCGGGAGTCGTGAAGATGTGCGCGTCGTCCTGGGTCATCCCCCGGACTCGCGTGAGGCCGTGCACCACGCCTGACTTTTCGTAACGGTACACACCACCGAACTCGAACAATCGCATCGGCAGGTCTCGATACGAACGGCTCTGCGAACGGTAAATCAAGATGTGGAAGGGACAGTTCATCGGTTTGAGGTAATAGTCGACCCCGGCTCGGGTTATCTCGCCGGCGTCGTTACGAACCTCGTCCACCCGCATCGGCGGGAACATTCCGTCCTTGTACCACGCTAGGTGGCCGCTCGTCTCGAACAGGTTTTGCTTGGTAATGTGCGGCGAGTAGACGAACTCGTACCCGCCCTCCTCGTGGCGCTGACGCGAGTAATCCTCCATGGTCCGGCGAATGATGCCACCGCGCGGGTGGAACACCGGAAGCCCCGAGCCGATTTCTTCGGGGAACGAAAACAAATCCAGTTCCGCACCGAGTCGACGATGGTCTCGTTTCTGAGCCTCTTCCAAACGCTCTAGGTAATCGCGCAATTCCTGCTTGGACGGCCAGCCCGTTCCGTAAACCCTCTGCAACGACGGGTTCTTTTCCGACCCTCGCCAATACGCCGAGGCAACCCGCATGAGTTTGTAGCCTTGGCCGATCATCCGCGTGTTCGGAAGGTGGGGACCTCGACACAGGTCTTTCCACTTCGACTCACCGGTTTTGGGGTCGACATTGTCGTACATGGTCAGTTCAGATCCGCCGACTTCGACGCTCTCGTTGTCGTCGCCGGTCGCACCGCCCTTGAGACCAATGAGTTCGAGTTTGTAAGGCTCGTTTGCTAGTTCTGAACGGGCCTCGTCCTCGGTCACCACGCGACGCATGAACCGTTGACCCTCTTGGACGATTCGGTTCATCTCTTTTTCGATAGATACCAGATCTTCGGGAGTGAACGCGGTAGAGACGTCGAAGTCGTAGTAGAAGCCGTCCGCCACGGGCGGACCGATACCGAGTTTTGCCTCAGGATTGATGCGTTGAACGGCCTGTGCAGCAACGTGGGCGGTCGAATGGCGAAGAATGTCGAGCCCGTCGGGTGACGATATCGCAACACCCTGGACCACGTCACCGATTTGCGCGCGAAAAGCCAAATCGCGCAGTTCACCATTCACCCGCATCGCGACAACCGTCTTGTCCGTGAAGAGGCCAAAGCCGTCCGACGGCTCCGAGAGCGTTATCGAATCGGACACCGACAACCCTCCGTACTTGATCCAGGTGAGTGGGCGATACCGGGATCGAACCGATGACCTCTTCCGTGTCAGGGAAGCGCGCTACCGCTGCGCCAATCGCCCATTGCGTATGAAGTTGTGTGAGGTGGCGACGGGATTTGAACCCGTGTGGACGGCTTTGCAGGCCGCTGCCTCGCCTCTCGGCCACGCCACCGTGAGGGCTTTCTTGACCCGGAGGTTTTCCTCGAGCGGATGACGAGATTCGAACTCGCGACCCTAACCTTGGCAAGGTTATGCGCTACCACTGCGCCACATCCGCACGTCACCTTTCGGCAACGTGTTGACTCTATCGAATCTGCCAACCGAAACCAAACCAGTTGAGTGTGCGTGTCCCGAAAGGCCGCGATTGTGTCAGAATGGGACAGCGGGCGATTGGCGCAGTTGGTAGCGCGCTTCCTTCACACGGAAGAGGTCATCGGTTCGAGTCCGGTATCGCCCACAACTGGTTTGGTTTCGAACCGGCCTGACAAAACGTCGAATCTCGGTGACTAAAGAGAGCGATGGGTGAGCGCGACGAGGCGTGACTGCGATCGAAGATACTTCTTGCGATACCCGCCGTCGAGCATGTCCGCCGGAAAAACTTCGTCGAGCGGTGTTCCGGTGGCGCGAATAGGAATATCCGCGTCGTAGAGCCGGTCAACCAACGCCACAAATCGAAGTGCGTCGTTCTGATTCGTGAAGGGCTGTACATCGCGCCAGACAATTGCGTCAACACCAGCGATGAGGGGCACGTATTTACTGGGGTGCAACGTCGCGATGTGGCGGATCACCGCGCCGAAAGAATCCTCCGCGACCGTCAACTCGTCGGGAATACCGCGCAGGTCGGCGTCAACCGCGATGTCGGCTCGACCCTCGTTCTCGCGATGTCTAAAGTCCACACCGTCGATTCGTAGAGTGACAAATCGGTCGGCCAACGCGCTGATCTCGCGGAGAAAATCGGCGGCGGCGAAACGACCCTCACCGAGCGCGTTCGGGGGTGTGTTGGAGGTCGCCATCACCCGCGTTCCGCCTTCCATCAAGACGCCCAAGAGACGCGACATCATCATGGTGTCACCGGGATCGTCCAGTTCGAACTCGTCTATCGCCACGAAATCCGCGCCCGTCAAGGCCGTGGTCGCCTCGGCGAAACCGAGCGCGCCGACGAGAGCCGTGTATTCGATGAAGGTGCCGAAATATTTGCGACCCGTCGCCCGATGCCACGCCGCGGCGAGCAAGTGAGTTTTCCCGACACCGAAACCGCCGTCGAGATACAGACCGGGTTTGTTGGAGGCGTTTTTTCGAAAACGCTTGCCAGCACCACCGGCCACAAACGCCTGCGCCGTTTCGCGCGACACCGATTGCGAGGGAAACGCGGTGTCCGGAACGTACGATTCGAACGACGCAGTCTCGAACTGCGGGGGCGGCACCAAATGTTTCAGCATCTGGGCCGTCGTTAGCGAGGGCGTTCGATCCGCAAGGGATATGCGCGACACAGTGGGGCCAGCCTCCACAACTTCACCACGCTCGGTGGAAAAGTATTTTCTATGAGAATCGATAACGACTACCCCGAGGTATTCGCGGTGGACTCCCAAAACTCTACCGACCTGATGGAGTGGTGGGACACGTTGGGCCCCGCGTGGGTTCGAGTGAATCTCGTCACCGACACTCTGGGCAATACGGTCGGTGCGACGGGCGCCAGCAGCGATCTGTCGGGCCCGGGAGACCGTGCCGCTTTGACGGCCCTTCGTGCCCTGGCCGATGTGGTGCTCATCGGCGGTGCGACGGTGAGAGCTGAACCGGATTCGGTGCCGCGGACAGGTGATGTCGTCATTGTCTCGAAGTCGGGCGATATCCCTCTCGACGCCATCAAGCGCGCTCGTGGCAGAGTCACCGTCCTCCACGCACAATCGGGGGTTCCCCCGAGGACGACGACGGGAGTCGTGCTGTCGCGTTTCACAGGCGCCGCAATTATCGCCGCGGTGCGACAACTCGGCTACTCGCGAATTGTCTGTGACGGAGGGCTCACCCTGATCGGAAAGCTCCTCGACGCCAAAGTTGTCGACGAGTGGTGTCAAACGCTGTCACCACGACTCGGCGTCCGCGTACCCGAGTTGGTGGTACCCGCTGTGGGAGCCCCACTCTCGAATCTCGCACACGACGTTGACGGCTATCGCTACACCCGTCGCCGGTTGGGCGGCGCGCCTCAAAAGCGCTCCTCGTCGCCGACCGTAGATTGAGACCGTGAGCACCGAGTCGACTCCCCCCTCGTACTTTCGAGACCTCGTCGACTCGTTGACCGGGATTGACTGGCCGGCTGGGCTCGACGTTCATCCCATTGATGCCCCGAGTGGTTTGGCACCCCATGCGCTCGCCTTTGCAGCGGATGTCACGGCCGGCTCGGGCAAGCACGACCGCGGCACGGGACGCCTCATTTTTCTCGATGACCCGAGCGAACCGGAGGGTTGGGGCGGTCGCACGCGCGCCATCATCTTCGCCCAATCACCAATCGAGCCACTGATGGGCGGCCACGATGAACTGGCCGAGGTGGCCTGGTCCTGGTTGCGCGAGTCGCTCGATCACTGTGGCGCGAACTACTCCCATCCTGCCGCGACCGTCACGCGCGTTATGTCCGTCGGATTCGGCGAACTCGCGAATCAGGGGAAAGGTTCACAGATTGAGGTTCGCGCGTCGTGGTCGCCTGCACCGGGCAGTGTGCGGCCGCACGCCGAAGCCTGGGCGCGATTCGTTCTCCACGTCGCAGGATTCGAGGCACAACCCGATGGCGTTGTGTCGTTGGGTCTCTGATGTCGGCGGAGGTTGACCCGGGCGATCCGGTGGCGCTGCCACCCGCTGTATTAGCGCGACCCGCCCGAGTGATTGATACCCGCGAAGGCCTCGCGCAGGCTATCGCCGAGCTGTCGGCGGGGCACGGACCGTTCGGAGTCGATGCCGAACGCTCGAGCGGTTTTCGATATTCCGCCCGCGCCTATTTGATTCAAGTAAGTCGGCGAGGGGGCGGTACGCACCTCATCGACCCGATCTCGTTTGACGATCTCTCGGAGTTGGGGGCTTTGCTCGCGAGCGAGGAATGGATTCTCCACGCGGCCACCCAGGACCTTGCGTGCCTGGCGGAGGTCGGATTGGTGCCGACGGCCCTCTTCGACACCGAACTCGGCTCACGCCTCGCGGGGATGCCGCGGGTCGGTCTGGGCACGGTGGTGTCCGAGTTGCTGGGGTTGCACCTCGCCAAGGAACACTCGGCGGCGGACTGGTCGACTCGGCCACTGCCCGAGGAGTGGCTGACCTACGCCGCGCTGGATGTCGAACTTCTGCCTGACCTCCGAGACGCTTTGGACAAGCGACTGACCGAGACCGGCAAACGTCACATCGCGGAACAGGAATTCGCGAATCTGTTGCGCTGGCAACCGGCGCCACCCCGAGCCGATCCGTGGCGGCGCTTGTCCGGCCTTCAGTCGCTGACGAGCGCGCGGCAACTCGCCGTTGCCCGCGAGTTGTGGCTGGCGCGGGACGAGTACGCCCAGTCCATCGATATGGGACCGGGTCGCGTAATTCCCGACCGCGCGATTGTTGCCGCGGCCGCGCAACTTCCCACGACGCGCGGGGCGCTGGCGGGGAACAAATCATTCAGTGGTCGTTTTTCGCGCAGGGAACTCGCGCGGTGGTGGGACGCCATCGACCGCGGCCTGAAAACAGAGGACCTTCCTCCCCTGCGTGTTCGCGGGAACGGGCTTTCCACCCCGCGAAATTGGAAGGACCGACACCCCGAGGCCTACGCACGATTTGTGTGCGTACGGGCCGCCCTGGCGGAAATCTCCGAAACCGCATCCATCCCGGTGGAAAACCTCGCACTTCCCGAGATGATTCGCCACATCTGTTTTGAACCACCCACCGAGTTTTCGCCACAGTCCGTCGCGCACTGGTTGCGCGACGCCGGGGCTCGTGAATGGCAAATAGAGTTTATTCATAGACAACTGAATGATTGCTTCGAGCGCGTTGCCGCGGACCCAGCCCAGTTTCTGGTCGCGGCGGCGGACATCGACGAATAGCCCGGTAGGCGTCCGCTACCGCGAAAGGGAGGGCCACAGTGGTCAACGAGGTTTTTTACATCGACGGGATGCGGAGTCCGTTCGGCCGTGCCGGGGCAAAGGGAATCTATCGCGACACCCGCGCGGACGACATCGCCATTCACACCCTGCGCGGACTGTTGGGGCGAAATTCGGCCGTGCCACTCGACGCAATCGATGACGTTGCGGTGGCCGCAACAACTCAGGAGGGCGACCAGGGACTCACCCTTGGGCGGACCGTCGCACTCGGTGCGGGACTCCCCTATTCCGTTCCCGGGTTCGCCATCGACCGGATGTGCGCGGGCGGAATGACGTCCATCACCGCGCTCGGCTCGGGTATCGGTTGGGGTCAAATCGATCTCGCTGTTGCCGGCGGAGTCGAACACATGGGTCGTCACCCCATGGAGTTCGCGGCGAAGGCCAATCCCGCGATGCTCGAACAGGGGATGCTGACGCCCGAAGCGCTGGCGATGGGTTTCACGGCCGAGATTCTTCATGACCGTCTTCCGGCGATCACCAAGGCGCGAACCGACGCCTACGCTGAGCAGAGTCAGCGGCGCGCGGCAGCGGCCTACGAGGCGGGTCACATCCAGCCCGACTTGGTTGCCATCGAAACACCACACGGCGTCGCCGACCGCGACGAGCAGTTGCGCCCCGCCACAACACAGGAGTCACTCGCGTCGCTCGGAACACCGTTCCGCGAGGAGGGTCGCGTCACCGCGGGAAACGCGTCTCCGCTCACCGATGGAGCGACCATGTCCCTGTTGGCCGGGGCCGATGCGGTCGGCCGTTACGGACTCACCCCGTCGATGCGACTGGTGTCCTACGCGTTTGCCGGGGTGTCCCCGGACGAGATGGGATTGGGCCCGATTCCCGCGACCGAAAAAGCGCTCGCAAACGCCGGGCTGCGGATCTCCGACATCGGTGCGATCGAGGTGAACGAAGCCTTCGCGGTTCAGGTGCTCGCCTTCACGGATCACTTCGGAATCGACCAAACGTCGTCAATTCTCAACCCGTGGGGAGGTGCGATCGCCTACGGCCACCCCCTCGCCAGTTCCGGGGTCCGATTGGCAATCCAACTGGCTCGGCAGTTCGAGCTCGACCGTTCTATTCGCTACGGACTGACGACGATGTGCGTGGGTCTCGGACAGGGCGGCACCGTCATCTGGGAAAACCCCCACTACGCAGCATGAGCGACTTTCCCGCCGAAGACTTCCCCGTAACGGTCGACATCACGGCTCACACCACACCGGCCGGGCTCCGTGTCGCACTCCTCACCCTGACCAACGGATCGGAACGTCGTCCCGCGACACTCGGCCCCGTCGGGCTCTCCAGCCTCGAAACGGCGATGGAGTCGGTGCGTGAATCCGGTGAATTCGCGGCCGTGATTATCACCGGGACCGGTCGGACATTCTGTGCGGGGGCGAATCTGGACACTCTGTCGAACCCGCCGTCGCTCGACGCGGCCCGGGAACTCGCGCGCCAGGGTCATCGGGTTTTTGCTCAACTGTCGACACTGGGAATTCCCACCATCGCGGGCATCAACGGGACCGCGCTGGGGGGCGGTCTCGAACTCGCCCTGCACTGCACTCATCGAATTGCTCTGGAATCCGCGGGTCCGCTCGGACTTCCCGAAATCGGACTCGGACTTATTCCGGGTTGGGGCGGAGCGACGATTCTTCCTCACCTGATTGGCTGGGACAGCGCGGTTCGCGTCATCGTGGACAACGCCATTGTCGGCAGAACGCTCACCGCCCCGGCGGCGCTATCCCTCGGAATTGTCGATCGACTCGTCAGCGACATCACCGCCAACGGACTCGAATTCGTCGACCAGATTGCTGGACTTAGCCGCCCGACCGCCGCGGTGCCAACGACGACGCCGAGCGAACTCGTCGACACTGCCGTTGCGCGGTACACGGGTCGGCCCGGCAATCCGACCGAGGCGCTCCACGAGCTCGCGCGCGTCTTTGCCGTTGTGAGCAATGGGTCCGTCGCCGATTCGTTCGAGGCGGAAGACACCGCCTTGTCCAGGCTCATGATGACCGCCGAATTTCGCCGCCGACTGTACGCCTTTCGGGTCACCAGTTCTGCCAACAAAGTTCCGCTCGGCACCCCCGATGTTCCACCGCGTCCGATCAACCGGGTGGGGGTCGTCGGAGCGGGTCTGATGGCAAGCCAGATCGCGTTGGTGTTTGCCGAGCGCCTCGGTGTACCGGTGGTAATTTCGGACGTCGCGCAGGACCGGCTGGACGCGGCCATCGCGCGTCTCGATCAGTGGTTGTCCGCGCGGGTGTCCAAAGGGTCCCTGACGCCATCCGAGAAAGACCTGATTCTTGCCCGTGTTCACCCGACACTGTCCCTGACCGACTTCGCCGACTGTGACCTCGTCATCGAAGCGGTGTTCGAGGACTTGGCGGTCAAGCGGGATGTTCTCACGCAACTGGAACACATCGTGCGACGCGACGCGATCCTCGCCTCCAACACCTCGTCCCTGTCGATCGACACGATGGCGTCGTTTGTGAACACGCCCGATCGGGTCGCGGGGATTCACTTTTTCAACCCAGTCTCGGCAATGACGTTGGTCGAGGTTGCACGCGGTGCTTTCGAATCTGACGCGACTCTCGCAACAGCGGTCGACGTCACGCGACGGCTGGGTAAAACCCCCGTCATCGTCGCCGACGCGCCAGGCTTCGTCGTGAACCGGTTGTTATCGACGTTCCTCGGCGAAGCGCTCCGCGCGGTCGAAAACGGGGTCCCCGTCGACGTGATCACGCAGTCACTGACCCCGTTGCGGCTGCCGATGTCTCCGTTCGCGCTCATCGACCTGATCGGTCGAACCGTCACACTGAAGATGATGCAGTCGCTCTACGACAGTGCGCCGGACCGCTTTTTCGTCGGTGACGCCCTCACCCGGTTGTCGACCGAGAACGACGGTTCTCCGATCGCCGATCGACTGACAGGATTCGGGTTCGCGGCGACGCCAACCGATGTGACCGCTGTTCACGACACCATCGTCGACGCCCTGGCGCGCGAAGTAGCGATCATAGTGGAGGAAGCAGTCGTCGCCCGGGTGAGCGACATCGACCTGTGTATGATCAACGGCGCGGGCTGGCCCGCCGCGATCGGCGGACTGACTCCCTACCTTGACGCCTGCGGAGCAAGTGTGCGAGCGACGGGAGCGCTTTTCCACCCGACGACTACGTTCGACTAGCGCTTTTTCGGTTTGGCTTTCGGGACCACGTCACCGCGCAACTGGTTCGTGATTTTCGACGCGATCGCCGTCGGAGTGAGCCCCACCCGTTTGAGGATGTTCCCACGGGTATCGTGCTCGAGAAATTCGTCGGGCAGACCGAGCTCGTCTACGCCCGTGTCGACGCCCGCCTGACGCAGTTCTTGACGAATTCGCGTACCGATGCCGCCGACACGAATTCCATCCTCGATTGTCACGACTATTCGATGGTCGCGAGCGAAGTCCACGATCGAGGGCGACACCGGAATCACCCAACGCGGATCAATCACGGTCGAGCCGATGCCCTCGGCAGCCAAAATCTCGGCGACGTCAAGCGCGAGTGACGCCATCGCACCGACTCCGATGAGCAGAACGTCTCGGGTGGAATCGGCTCGAAGGACGTCCACACCGTCCGCGGTTCGTTTCAGTGCGGGAAGGGACTCCGTAACCGAACCCTTGGGGAATCGGATGACCGTCGGTGCGTCATCCACGGCGATTGCTTCGGCGAGTTCTTCGCGCAGGGTTGCCGCGTCGCGCGGGGCGGCGATTCGAATCCCCGGCACAATTTGCAGCATCGCGAGATCCCACATTCCGTGATGGGATGCCCCATCGGGACCCGTGACCCCCGAGCGGTCGAGCACGAAGGTGACTCCGGCTTTGTGGAGCGCAACGTCCATCAGCACTTGGTCGAATGCTCGACCCATGAACGTCGCGTAGACCGCCACGACCGGGTGCAAGCCACCATAAGCCAGACCCGCCGCGCTGGCGGTCGCGTGTTGTTCCGCGATGCCGACATCGAACACACGGTCCGGGAAAACTTCGGCGAGTTCGGACAATCCCGTCGGGCGCAGCATCGCCGCGGTGATTCCGACAATTTTTTCGTTACCGCGCGCGAGTTCCACGAGTTCGGTCGAGAAAACCGACGTCCACGAGTTTCCGCCACCGGCGTTCTCTTCCCCCGTTTGCGGGTCAAAAGCGCCAATTGCGTGAAACTGGTCGGCCTCGTTCGCGCGGGCGGGTTCATAACCACTGCCCTTCTCGGTAATGACGTGAACAATGACGGGGCTACCGTAATCCTTTGCCTGCTCCAGCGCACGCACAACGTCACGAAAATTGTGTCCATCGACCGGACCGATGTACTTGATGTCCAGGTTGGAATACAGCGCTTCGTTGTTGGTGAAACGAGTGAGGAAGCCGTGAATGCCACCGCGAATTCCCCGATAAATCGCCCGGGCCGGGCCTCCCAGACGCTTGGCAATCTCCCACGACAACCGGTGTAAGCGTCGATACGACGGTCGGGTTCGAACATCCGACAGGAATCGCGCCACTCCCCCGATTGTGGGTGCGTAGGACCGACCGTTGTCGTTGACAACCATGACCAGTCGACGGGAGTTGTCGTGTGAGATGTTGTTGAGGGCCTCCCAGGTCATTCCGCCGGTCAAGGCACCGTCACCGATGACGGCGACAACGTGTCGATCCGACTGACCCGTCATCTCGAAGGCTTTCGAAATTCCGTCCGCCCACGACAACGAACTCGAGGCGTGACTCGATTCGACAATGTCGTGCACGGATTCAGATCGTTGCGGATATCCCGCGAGCCCGCCCGCCTCGCGGAGGTGGGAAAAGTCCTGCCGACCCGTCAAGATCTTGTGAACATAGGACTGGTGACCCGTGTCAAAAATAATCGGATCGCGAGGGGAGTCGAAAACTCGGTGAATCGCGAGAGTGAGTTCGACCACCCCGAGGTTCGGACCCAAATGACCGCCGGTCACCGAGACCGACGAGATCAAAAAGTCGCGTATTTCTTGGGCAACGAGTTCACACTGCGCAACCGTCAGTGCGCGGACATCGCGGGGCGACGAGATTCCGGGAAGTAACATCTCGGCTACAGCAGCGATCTCAGGACGTACTGCAGAATCCCGCCGTTGCGGTAGTAGTCAGCTTCCCCGGGCGTATCGATGCGAACCAACGCGTCGAATTCGACCACGGATGACCCGGCGGGGGAATGCTCGGTCGGATGCGCGGATACGCGCACGGTGCGCGGTGTGACGCCGTCGTTGAGCTGTTCGATCCCGGAAAACGCGAATACCTCTGTTCCAGTGAGCCCGAGCGAATCAGTGTTTTCACCATCCGGGAACTGCAACGGGATGACGCCCATTCCGATCAGGTTGGATCGGTGGATGCGCTCGAAGGACTCGGCGATAACCGCCCTCACACCGAGCAGGCTTGTGCCTTTCGCGGCCCAGTCGCGACTCGAACCGGAACCGTATTCCTTACCGGCCAGAATCACGAGCGGGGTTCCGGCCTCGGCATAGTTCTGGGCCGCATCGTAGATGAACGCCTGGTCGCCATCGGCGGTCGTGAAGTCTCGGGTGTAACCGCCCTCCACGCCGTCCAACAGCTGGTTTCTGAGTCGGATGTTCGCGAAGGTTCCGCGGATCATGACCTCGTGGTTTCCGCGGCGCGAACCGTAGGAGTTGAAATCGGCACGCCCGACCCCGTGGCCCTCGAGGTATTTGCCCGCCGGGGTGTCGGCCTTGATCGAGCCGGCGGGTGAAATGTGATCCGTCGTGACGGAGTCACCGAGGCGCGCGAGCACGCGGGCGCCGGAGATGTCGGAAACCGGTGACGGAAGCACCGACATCCCCTCAAAGTACGGGGGCTTACGCACATAGGTCGAGTCGTCGTCCCAATCAAACGTGTTGCCGACCGGAGTCGGGATCGACTTCCACCGTTCGTCGCCGTCGAACACCGACGCGTACTGGCGAACAAACATTTCGGTATCGATGGACGAATCAATCGTCTTTTGAACCTCCGCCGCCGAAGGCCAAATGTCGGCCAGGTAGACGTTCTTCCCTTCGGAATCCTGACCGAGAGCATCGGCCGCGAAATCGAAGTTCATGGTACCCGCCAGAGCGTAGGCAATGACGAGGGGTGGCGAGGCGAGATAGTTCATCTTCACGTCGGGGTTGATGCGACCCTCAAAGTTTCGGTTACCCGACAAGACCGCGGTCACCGCCAGATCGTTGTCGTTGACCGCCGCCGAGATTTCAGCGGGGAGCGGACCGGAGTTTCCGATACAGGTGGTGCACCCGTAACCCACCAGATAGAACCCGAGCGCCTCGAGGTCGTCCATGAGTCCGGCCTTCTCGTAGTAGTCGGTCACGACTTTCGAGCCGGGCGCCAGCGTGGTCTTGACCCACGGTTTCGACGTCAGACCCTTTGCGACCGCGTTGCGCGCGAGCAGTCCCGCGGCCAGCATCACGGACGGGTTCGAGGTGTTCGTGCACGACGTGATCGCGGCGATTGCGACGTGACCGTTGTCGACGGTGAACGTGTCCCCGTCCATCGTCACTTCAGCGGGCGCCCCCGGTCCGTAACTGGGGAGAATCTCGACAAACGCGTTCTGCGCCTTGTCCAGGTCGATGCGGTCTTGAGGGCGCTTGGGGCCCGCGATGGAGGGAACCACGGTCGACAGGTCCAATTCCAGATATTCGCTAAACACCGGTTCGCTGTCCGGGTTGTGCCAGAGTCCCTGCGTCTTGGCATAGGCCTCGACGAGCGCCACCGTCTCGGCGGGTCGACCCGTCAATTTCAGGTAATCAACCGTGATCTGGTCAACCGGGAACATCGCGGCGGTGGAACCGAATTCGGGGCTCATGTTGCCGATGGTGGCGCGATTGGCGAGCGGCACTTGGCCGACGCCCTCCCCGTAGAACTCGACAAACTTTCCGACCACGCCGTGCCGGCGCAACATGTCGGTGATTGTGAGAACCACGTCCGTTGCGGTGATGCCGGACGGGATGTCCCCCGTCAGTCGGAATCCGACGACCCGGGGAATGAGCATCGAGACGGGCTGCCCCAACATCGCCGCTTCGGCTTCGATTCCGCCGACGCCCCAACCGAGAACGCCGAGTCCGTTCACCATCGTCGTGTGGGAGTCGGTTCCGACACAGGTGTCGGGGAACGCACGAGTGTGTCCATCGACGTCGCGGGTGTAGACAACTTTGGCGAGGTGCTCGATGTTGACCTGGTGAACGATTCCCGTGCCGGGCGGAACCACGGTGAAGTTGTCGAAGGCCATTTGCCCCCAACGCAGAAACTGATAACGCTCGCCGTTTCGCTCGTACTCGAATTCGACGTTTCGTTCGAGTGCGTCCTCGCGTCCGAACAAATCCGCAATCACCGAGTGGTCAATGACGAGTTCTGCGGGAGCGAGCGGATTGATCTTCTCCGGGTCTCCGCCGAGTTCAGCCACCGCCTCGCGCATCGTGGCGAGGTCGACGATGCACGGAACACCGGTGAAGTCCTGCATAACGACCCGCGCGGGGGTGAACTGGATTTCGGTGTCGGGCTCCGCGGTGGCGTCCCAATTTCCGAGCGCACGAATCTGTTCGGCCGTGATGTTTTTACCGTCTTCCGTCCGCAGCAGGTTCTCCAGAAGGATTTTCAGGCTGAACGGCAACCGCTCGTGCCCCGGAACCGCATCCAACCGGAAAATCGTGTAGTCGCGACCGGCAACGGTCAGGGTGGACTGCGAACCGAACGAATTGATACTCACGACGAAATACTCCTCACAGGGGACAACATTTCTAGTCTAAACCCGCAGCGGTGCGCGCCGTTGCGGGCGCCGACAGCGCCGACCTCATCATGAGCCAGGTCACCCACAGCATCGCGGCGTAGAGCGGGACACCCATCAGCAACTTGGTCGCCGCAAGGGCGCTCGTCGCTCCCGCGAAGTACAACGGCACCTGCACGAGAAGTCGCAGTGCGAAAAACCCGCTCCACGCAAACGTCGCGATATAGGCCGCGCGACGAACGATCGGGCTGTCCCGACGAGGGTTGTCCGAGGCGAAGAGATTGGTAATCACCCCGATGAGCGGGCGGCGAAACAGGATTGATCCGAGCATCACGGTCAGGGAAATCGAGTTGATGATGAAACCGCCGACGAAATTGTCCTCGGCCCTTCCGGTCCAGAGCGCAAACCCCGCGCTCAGGGCGATTCCGATTCCTCCCGAGATTGCCGGCAACACGGGAATGCGCTGAATCATTCGGGTGAAGAGGAGGATGAGCGCCACCGCCACGGGCGCGACGACGGAGGGGAAAAGGTCCCCGGTGACGGTGAACACAACAAGAAAGATGAAGCCCGGCGCCATCGACTCAATGACCCCGCGGACACCTCCGATCGCGGAAAAAAGGCTCGCCGCCGTCGGCTTGTCGCCGGTGGCAATTGCCCGAATCGCCGACGCCGAAGAATGGGGAAGGTTCGTCACGCGAAAGTCCCCGGCTGGGCGGGTACGCGAAGTGTCAGGACATCGCGCGGTGCCAGCGGCTCCGACCCACGGTTGACCACGATAGAGCGGAAGACGTCTTCGACGATGGCCGCACGGGCGGACGACGTAGCGGCCGGACCGGAGATGACGCCTCGGAGGAACCACTTCGGTCCGTCAACCCCAACGAAGCGAATGTCACGATGAGTGCCGTCCGCGGTCGGGACCGAAGCCCGAAGTTCTGGTCCAAAAACCCCCACGACGTGGTCCGCCGAGCCGCCCTGACGCAATACCTGATCCGCGACTTGGTTTCGAATCTCGTTCCACAGCCCTTCCGACCGAGGAGCGGCGAACACCTGTACCTGGAGGGTTGACCCATCGATCTCGAGGGTCGCGGCGATGAGACGCTTCGTGGATTCTTCGATGTCGAGACGCAATTGCAGTCCACTCCGAGGAGTTATCTTGATGGCACCGAGGTCGATGAATGGCTGGACGGCGCTGACCTCGGAGCTGTCGAACGGCCCCGTTATCTCACGATCGGCTGCTGCGCTCTTTTCGTTCACGATGCTCGTCCCGCCTGTCCGGTCGAACCGAAACCCCCCGCGCCGCGAGCAGACCCCGGCAGTTCGGTCACGGGAACAAATCGAGCCCGGACGACGGGTTGAATAACCAGTTGTGCAATCCGGTCGCCCGCGTCGATGACAAACGTCGTTGTCGCATCAGTGTTGATCACAACGACCGAAATTTCGCCTCGATAGCCGGCGTCGATGGTGCCCGGCGAATTGACCAGCCCGACACCGTGTTTCGACGCGAGCCCCGAGCGGGGCATGACGAAACCGACAAAACCGTCGGGAAGTGCGATGGATACTCCGGTCGGAATGGTGGCGCGTTGACCCGGGGCAAGCGAGACCCCGTGAGCGGCGACCAGGTCCGCCCCCGCGTCTCCGGGATGGGCGTACTCGGGTGGTGTTCCAATGATGAGGACCTCGGGTGTCATTAGTTCAGGGTAATACATGGTCGAATGGTCACATGATTCGTTACACGGAATCCCTCACACTGACCTGGCCGTTTCACATCGCGCTGCTGATTCTGTTGCCCATGGGGTTCGGGATGATCGCGCCGCTGTCGATCGTCGGCGGCGTCATTTCCGCGGGCCTGTTCTATTCGACGGCGCTCGTCATTTTTGTGGTTCGTGCACCCCGCATCGTGGTCACGGACACGACCCTGCGAGCGGGACGAGCCACGATCGAACGCAGGTTTTTGGGCGCCGTTCGCACCGTGTCCGAAGCCGAACGCCCCGCCGCGATTTCCGATGCGCGCACCTGGAAACTGCTTCGAGCCTGGATTCCCACCGGGGTATTGATCTCCCTCAACGACCCCGCTGATCCGACTCCATCGTGGTATGTGACCACGCGGCGGCCCGACAAACTCGCCGCAGCGCTCACCAATTCTTAGGCTTCGCACTCCGAACAGAACGCGCCCGTCTTGTTTTCCTTCGCAATTTGCGACCGGTGTTTGACGAGAAAACAGGACATGCAGGTGAACTCATCCGCTTGCGGTGGGACAACAATCACGTCCAATTCCATGCTCGCCAGGTCCTGACCGCTCATCTCGAGGCTGTCGGGATTGTCCGCGTCGTCCAACACATCGCCGGGGCGCGGTTCGGGAACGCGCTCCTGAAGCGCCTGCAGCGATTCGTGGTCTTCTTCGCCCTTGCGGGGGGAATCGTAATCGGTAGCCATGTGTGAGAGAAACCTTTCGTGTGCCGTGCTCGCGGCGATAGTTTGCGACACTTTAGCGCGAAATGCAAACTCACTTGCGAGGTTCGCTGTGAACGTGTCGCGACAGCGGTATCCTCACCTAACAGGACCAACCAAGGAGTTGCGGTGGAAGAGTTGACAATCATCGAGGTGACGCGCGACGGTTTCGTCGCGGTATCCCGCGATGGTCAACGTTTTTCCATCCCGCTCGACGGTCCGATTCGGGCTCAACTCAGTGCTTCTCCGCCGTCCAACTCGACCTCGACGGTTTCTCCGAAAGAGATCCAAGCACTGTTGCGTTCGGGGTTGTCGGTGGATGAGGTTGCGGCGAGGACAGGAAGCAGTGCCGACCACATCGCGCGATTCGAATCGCCTATCGTCGCGGAACTCGCGTTCGTTTTGGAACGAGCGCTGGCCGTCCCGGTGGTCGCCAACGGAGTGGATTCCACGTTCGGGTCCGAGATCAACTCCCGAATCGCCGAACAGGGCGGTGCGGTCACGCGATGGCAGGCCTATCGCATCGATGACGCGTGGGTGGTGGGCGCGCGCTTTGTGGTCGGTTCCGCCGAGGAAGACGCAACCTGGTCGTTCGACCCTCGCAAGATGACCCTCGTTCCGTCGAACGCGGTCGCGATTCGAATTTCGACGTCGGAGTCGGCGGATGCAACGCTGTTTCCCCCGCTCCGAGTCATGCCTCCCCAGCCGCTCGCGCGGTTTGATAGCGGCGAATTTGACGCGATTCCGTCGCCGCAGAAAACCCCGGTGGAGGCAACCGAAACGGCCCCTGCTACCGACAGCGCTGATCCCGCGGCGCGCACATCGTCGTCGATTGTGATTGATGTCGAGGCGGCGGTAGCGCTGACCGAACCCGCAGCCCCCATCGACCTCGTAGACGAAATCGAGCGCCGCCGCGGTGACCGGCGCGACGCGATTGCGTCCCACCCGTCGACCGGTTCCATCCCGATCATCACGCCCGACATGCTCGAAGTTTCGGACGATTCCCCCGTCGCACCGGACGATGTCCCGGTGACGCAGGTGTCCGACGGGGCGGAGGTTCCCCCCGCCGAACCCGAGGTGTTTGTCGATCCGACTCCGAGTCGTTCCCGACGCCAACGCGCGGCGATGCCGACGTGGGATGAAATCGTGTTCGGTACGAGGCCGGACGACGCCTAACTAGCCGTAGACCCCGCCCCGCAGAATCGGAACGAGGGTCTCGGCGCGACTCAGCCCACCGTGTTGACCGACCATCGCGAGCGATTGCGCCGAGGCGATACCGTCGATGTAGTACACCGACTCGGTGCGAGGGGTCACGAGCACGTCACCAATTCTCGGTCGAGCGAAATCGGCGACGTCCCCGAACCAGCCGGCGGCAATCGCCTCATCGCGTGTCGCCACGTGTGATCGCGACCCTTCCGCCGCAGTCCAGAGCGCACGCGTTCGAGCCGGCTCGTCGCTGTAGAGGTGAAGAAATCGTGGCTCTCCTCCCACCACAACACCGTCCAACAGGTCCGAATCCGCGGGGACCAGAAAGTGTCGGCTCGGTGGCACGTCAATCACCCCGTGATCCGCGGTGACCAACAACCCGTCGCGTGGTTGCAATCGGCTCGACACATCGGAAACGAAACCGTCGAGTTCTTCGAGACGCCTTACCCATTGGTCGGACGCGACCCCCGACGCGTGGGCGGCCATGTCGAGTTCCGGGATGTACACGTAGACGACGCCGGAACGGTTCTCGGCGAAAAAATCGTCGACGGCTCGAAGCCGATCGTCATTGCTTTTGGCACTGACATAGGGTGCGCCGCGCAGGATTGCGCGGGTGAGCCCCGAGTCGCGATACCGGGGCGACGACACAATCGCCGATGGGATGTCGGCGTTGAGTTCCCACAGGGTCGGAACGGGTTGCCAGGCGGGGATATCGAGCGCATCGAGCCCGGACAGTTGATTGACGATGAGCCCCGACGCGGGATCGCGCACCGCGTATCCGACCATGCCCGACTGTCCGGGGTCGACTCCCGTCATCAGCGCGGACAGTGCCGACGCGGTGGTGGTGGGGAAACCGCTGGAGACGTCGGATCGCGTCAACCGACCGAGGTGACGCGCGTGTGCTGTGCGGGCCGACAGGTTCGCGGAACCGAGCCCGTCGACGAGTACGACGACCGATCGACGGGCGGGCGGCAGCCCCAACGGGTTGCTCTCACCCCGAACCGATCGAAAGGAACTCCCCAACACGTCCGCGAGGTAACGGTCCTTGGGTCTGATGGCGGGTAAAGTCGGGGGCATTGTGAGCGATATCCCTTCTTCTTCCGAACGCATCGATGACGTCGACCTGTCCCACGAGATGCAGGGGTCATTCCTCGAGTATGCCTACTCCGTCATCTATTCTCGCGCGCTCCCCGACGCCCGCGACGGATTGAAACCCGTGCAGCGTCGAATCATCTATCAAATGGCGGAAATGGGGCTCCGTCCGGACAAGGGCTATGTCAAGAGCGCCCGAGTCGTCGGCGAAGTCATGGGCAAGCTCCACCCTCACGGTGACAGCGCCATTTACGACGCACTCGTCCGGCTCGCTCAATCGTTCAGTCTTCGGGTGCCCTTCGTCGACGGGCACGGAAACTTCGGCTCATTGGACGACGGACCGGCTGCGTCTCGATACACCGAGGCCAAACTGCGACCCGAAGCGATCGCAATGACGGACAGCCTCGACGAAGACGTCGTCGACTTCGTACCCAATTACGACGGCCAACTTCTTCAACCCGATGTGCTACCCGCCGCGTTCCCCAACCTGTTGGTGAACGGCGCCGCGGGGATCGCCGTGGGCATGGCGACCAACATGGCACCGCACGCCACTCTCGACGACCTGATGGCGTTTATTCCCGGGCCCGACCTGCCGAGCGGTGGAATCATCGTAGGACTCGATGGCATTCGCGACGCCTATTCCAGCGGGAAAGGCACGTTCCGCACCCGAGCACGGTCGACCATCGAACAGGTGTCGGCGAGAAAAACTGGAATCGTCGTCACCGAACTGCCCTATCTGGTCGGTCCCGAGCGGGTCATCGAACGAATCAAAGACGGGGTCACCAAAAAGAAGATCACCGGGATCTCAAACGTTGTGGACCTCACCGACCGAAAGAACGGTCTCCGCCTCGTCATCGAGGTCAAAACCGGTTTCTCCCCCGAAGCGGTTCTCGATCAGTTGTACCGACTCACCCCGCTCGAAGACGGTTTTTCCATCAACAACGTCGCGTTGGTTGACGGAAAACCGCTCACGCTCGGACTGGTCGAGATGCTGCGGGTGTACATCGCGCACCGCTTACAGGTTGTCACCCGGCGATCCCGTTTCCGCCTCGACCGAAAAACCGAACGCCTCCACCTGGTCGACGGCCTGTTGCGCGCCATCGTCGATATCGATTCGGTGATTGCGGTAATCCGCGCATCGGACGATGCCGATGCCGCCCGCACCAGCCTGCAGTCCTCCTTCGACCTCACGCAGATTCAAGCCGACTACATCCTCGAACTTCGACTTCGCCGGTTGACGAAGTTTTCGCGACTCGATTTAGAGACCGAACGGGACGCGCTCGTCGTGGACATCGCTGCTCTCACCACACTGTTGTCGAGCGAGGACTCGCTTCGAACCCTGGTGTCGGACGAACTGGCCGAGGTCGCAACCAAGTACGGCACCCCTCGTCGGACGACACTGCTGGACGGAGATGATGTACCCGTCGTCGGCGCAATCGCCAGCCAGGGACTCGAAGTCGAAGACACGCCCTGCACCGTGATTTTGACCGCGACCGGGAAACTGTTGCGCACCGCCGAGACGGCCGAGTTTGGCCCGGTGACAAAGCGCGTCAAGCACGACGTCGTCCGAGCCGCCGTTCGCAGTTCGACGCGCGGTGAACTCGGGGCGATCACGACTCGCGGACGATTGATCCGATTCTCCCCCGTTGCCCTGCCGTCATCTTCTGGGTCGGTCGGATTTGCGAGCGGGTCCGTCGCCACCGACTACATTCTCGGTTTAGCATCGGGCGAACGCGTCGTCACGATTGTCGAGATTTCCGCGGTGCCGCTCGCACTCGGCACCCGCCGGGGAACGGTCAAACGAGTCGATCCGGCGTCCTTTCCCGCGCGCGCGGATTTTGCGATTATCAATCTGGATGACAGCGACGAGGTCGTGAGTGCCGATCCGGCGCCGGACGGGCACGAACTCGTGTTCATCACCCGGCAAACCCAACTGCTGCGTTTCCCCGCGATGGGCGTTCGTCCGCAGGGTGTGGGAGCGGCCGGTGTGGCCGGAATCAAGCTGGCCGACGGCGACACCGTCGTGTCCTTCGCGAGTGTCGCACCGTCCCCCGAGGTGCGCGTTGTCACCGTGACCGCCGCGGGCGCCACACTGACCGGAACGGATCCGGGTCGCGCGAAGGTGACCCCGCTGGACGATTTCCCCGCCAAAGGCCGCGCGACCAGCGGCGTTCGATCTCACACGCTCCTCAAAGGGGAAATCGGGCTGTCGCTCGCGTTTGTCGGGTCCGACCCTCGGGCCTGCGCCACGGATGGCTCCGCACGCGACCTGCCGAACGACATCGGAAAGCGCGATGGAACGGGTGCGCCTCTGCCGGATGTTGTATCCGTCCTGGGAACTCGACTGCGCTAAACGTCGATTCGGTCCCGGTCGAGCGCTCCGTCGATGATGAACTCTCGTCGAGGTGCGACTTCGTTTCCCATGAGTAATTCGAACATCGCCGTCGATTGTTCCGCATCCGCGATTCGTACACGACGCAGCGTGCGGTGTTCCAGGCTCATCGTCGTGTCCGCGAGTTGGTCCGCGTCCATTTCCCCGAGACCCTTGTAGCGCTGAATCGGTTCTTGCCACGAGCGGTTCGCTTTCCGCAGCCCGTCCAGCCGCGCGTGCAGCTCGGCCTCGGAATACGTGTACATGACCTCGTTGGGTTTCGAACCCGCGTTGATCGCGACGATTCGATGGAGCGGCGGTACCGCCGCATAGACCCGCCCGGCGTCAACGAGCGGCCGCATGTACTTGAAGAACAGAGTGAGCAGCAGCGTCCGAATGTGCGCACCGTCAACGTCCGCATCGCTCATGATGATGACCTTGCCGTAGCGTGCCTGGCTGAGGTCGAAGGTGCGACCGCTACCCGCACCGATCACCTGCAGAATCGACGCACACTCGGTGTTCGACAACATGTCCGCCACGGATGCTTTTTGGACGTTGAGAATCTTGCCGCGGATGGGAAGCAACGCCTGAAACTCGGAATCGCGGGCGAGCTTGGCCGTACCGAGCGCCGAGTCGCCCTCGACGATGAAGAGTTCACTGCGTTCGAAATCGTCCGACCGGCAATCGACCAGTTTGGCGGGAAGCGTCGACGACTCCAGAGCGTTCTTTCGACGTTGCGTTTCCTTGTGGGCGCGCGCCGAGATACGGCTCTTCATCTCGGCGACGACCTTGTCGAGTACCAGCGCGGTCTGGGCTTTGTCGTCCCGCTTGGTCGAGGCGAATTTGGCTTCCAGCGCCGCCGCCACCACGTTCGACACCACCTGTCGAACCGCGGGCGTCCCCAGGATCTCTTTGGTCTGCCCTTCGAACTGTGGCTCCGCGACACGCACCGTGATGACACTCGTCAAACCGGTGAGAATGTCGTCCTTTTCCAACTTGTCGTTTCCGACCTTGAGTCTGCGGGAGTTTTTGTCCACCTCGGCCCGCACGACTTTCAGAATCGCCTGCTCGAACCCCGTCACGTGGGTTCCGCCCTTGGGCGTCGCGATGATGTTCACAAAGGACTTGTGAACGGAGTCGTAGCCGTCACCCCAGCGCAGTGCGATGTCAACGTGACAGGACCGTTCGACGTCGGTGGACACCATGTGCCCGGCGTCGTCGAGAACAGGGACGGTCTCGGTGTACGTGCCGTCCCCCGTCAAACGCCACACCGACGTCAGGGCGGCGTCTGGTGCGAGGAACTCGGTGAATTCACCGATACCGCCGGCGAAAGAGAACGCGTGCGTTTCGACAGTGTCGGATCGCTCGTCCGAGACCTTCAGTGTCAAACCCGGGACAAGGAACGCCGTCTGGCGCGCGCGGGCGAGCAGAGACTCCGTATCGATCTGAGTCGAGGTTCCAAAGATTTCGGGGTCGGGCCACCAGCGCACCCGAGTTCCGGTCACACCCTTTGCGGTCTTTCCGACCACTCGCAATTCCGAGTTTTCGATGTAGGGGGTGAACGCCGCTCGGGGACTCATACCGGCGGAGTCATCGAAGATTCCGGGTTCGCCGCGGTGGAACGACATCGTGTGCGTGACTCCGCCCCGATCGACAAACACATCCAGGCGTTCGCTCAGCGCGTTGACCACGGAGGCGCCGACGCCGTGCAGACCGCCCGACGCGGTGTACGAGCCGGAACCGAACTTGCCGCCCGCGTGCAACTTGGTGAAGACCACTTCGACACCCGTGAGTCCGGTCCGCGGCTCGATGTCGACCGGGATTCCTCGGCCGGTGTCGTGAACCTCAACACTGCCGTCGGGATGGAGGGTCACGCCGATCGAGGCGCCGTGTCCGGCGAGGGCTTCGTCGACCGAGTTGTCGATCACTTCCCAGAGGCAGTGCATCAAACCGCGTTCGTCGGTCGAGCCGATGTACATACCGGGGCGCTTTCGGACCGCCTCGAGTCCTTCGAGGACACTGAGATGGCGGGCGGAATACTCGGTCGACACGGCACAAACTTTCGTTACGGGGGCACTCTCCACATTAGGCGAGCACCGGCGACACGAACGGCAGGCTCTCCGTCGCTGTGGAGTGGTTTTACGCCGTCGGCGAAACCTGCGCCGAATCGACCGGAAATGTCGTCGGGGCATGATGGAATAGAGACAACGAAAGGACGTACATGACTTCTCTGAACTCAGCCTCTGACATCACCACAACCCCCCAGCTCACCGGTCTCGACCGTTGTGACTCGTGCGGCGCTCAGGCTTATGTTCGAGTACGTCTACAGTCCGGAGAACTCTACTTCTGCGGACACCACGCGGGACAGGTCAAAGCCGCCCTCGAACCGATCGCCCTCGAATGGCTCGACGAGACCGACCGGCTGATCGCCGACCAAGCAAACTAGGCGACACGCTTCCACCACGTCATCCGCGCCCGACGGCGGGATGAGTTGCCGCCGCCGTTACGGCGTCTGCATCCGAACGAGATGCTCGGCTGTTCCGGCCGACAATTCGTCGAGTTCTGCCACGCCCTCGCCGCGGGCGTAGGCGCGGCCGAGTCGTCCGAGAACCCGAGCGGCGAATTCGTCGGCGAGGAAGGGGTTCATGGCGAACACGGGGCCGTGGATGTGAGTTCCCCAGAGCGAGCCGAAGTGAATTCCGTCCACTCCGCCTGCGTTGTTCCCCACGCCGTGCAGCATTGTCCCCAGCGGGTCGCAGCCGTCGAGGACGACGGTCGCGTTGTGGTTTTCCACCCCGACCAGCGTTCCCCACGCGGTCGTGACCTGCGCACCAATCGTCACGTGTTGCGTTGTCCCGAACCGTGTGTGAGCCGGGATCACATCCCAACCGGCGATGGTCTGTCCGTCTTTACCGGTCAGGCTGCCCCACAAATGGAAACCGTTCGACACCGCGAGGATGGGAGTTTCGGCCGACAGCGCGGCTTTCAGGAAGTCGCGCACCCGCGGTGATGCCGTTTCGGGCGCCGAGACGTTGGAGGACGAACCCGAACCCACGATCAGCGCGTCGACCGAGACGTTCGCTGTCATCGCATCGATGACGAGCGGCACAACCTCCGCGTCCACATCGGACATCTGAAGACGCTTGGCGAGCACTTGCGCATTCGCCGCGTCGGCGTTCAGATTGAACGCGGTCGGAAAGACAACTCCGATTCGGACGGCACTCATTTCTTCACATCCATCTTTCGCCCAAAGTAGCCTCGCACCGCGGTCATCTGTTTCGCGTCGAGAAACAGTCGGTGGACGCTGGGCGGAGCGTCGCGATACCTCGTGTCGAGTTGGGAAACCACCTCAACGATGTCGGTGTTGCTGGCACCGACCTCGACGTCCGCATACTTCAGCGCGAGTTCAAAGAAATCGGCCTTTTCGCCGGAGACGACATCGACTCGGCTAACGGCCGAGTAATCAACAGCAAACAGCCACGAAGGGTCCCGACTGTGTTCGTCAAAGGCGATAACAACGGTGTCCGCGGCGTCTCGTTGCGCATTCAAATTCAACTGGAGGCTCGGCCGATTCTTGAACAAGATGATCTCAAACTTGGCGTTTCCGCTCGTGATGGTTTCACCACGACCAAACGCGGGTTGCGCGTGGGACAGGTGTTCCCCGAGCTGTGCCAGTGACGTGCGATCGCCGACGATGTGACGCGCCATTTCGAGTGCAGCACAACCGTTCAGTGCGAAGTGAACCCCCGTCGTCGGAACGGACAGCGCCGTCGACTCGCTTCCCTGAGTCGCCGTGTATGTGCCGTCTGTCGCCACGGAAAGAGCCGTCCCCAGTCGCTTAAGTTCCATCGGACGAGGCTCTGCCAAACCGAGGGTCGACACCGGAATCCCCGAGTCGACACCGAAAAAGCTCACCGACGTGCCGTCTTCGACATTCGAGGATGCCTCCACCAACAGTCCGTCGTTTCCGTTGACGACCAGGTGCTGGGTCACAGAGGGGAAAGCGTTTCGGAACATGTCCCGCACCCGTTCGGGTTCGTGCAGCCGATAAATCTGGTCAATTTGAACGTTGAGCACCAGGGCGAATTCCGGAGATAGTTCGCGTCCGAGCATCGCGGCATACCCCTCGTCGACCTCGAAGACCCCCAGCGAATAGGTACCCCGGCGGATTGCGCGCCACGAACCGACCGCCAGCGCCGCGATCCCGGACCGCATGTTGGACCCTGCGACGTTCGACAGTACGGTTTCGCCGGACGCCTCGGCGAGCTGGGTCAGATACTTGGACGTCGTTGTCTTTCCGTTGGAACCCAGAACGAAAACAATCGGAAAATTGAGATCTCGACGGGCACGTGCAATGAACGTGGGCATCACCATGAGCGCGATGCGCCCACCAATCACCGACCCGTTTCCCACCCAGGATCCGACCCGTGCAGCAAGCCCCCCGATCACTCTCGCGAGGAAAAAGGCGAGCTCGGTCTTCACTCGAGGAACTCGCGAATCGTGACCGAACGCGAGGGGTGGCGCAGTTTGGTCATTGTTTTGGATTCGATTTGGCGAATTCGTTCCCTCGTAACGCCAAACGTTTCACCGATTTGATCGAGTGTTTTGGGAATCCCGTCACCGAGACCGTAGCGCATTCGAATCACTCCGGATTCGCGCTCGGATAGCGAATCCAAGACGGATTCCAGTGCGACGAGAAGCATGCGGTTCGCGACCGCGTCGAGCGGCACGATTGCTTCGGTGTCTTCGATCAGGTCACCGAACTCGGAGTCGCCGTCTTCACCGAGCGGGGTGTGCAATGAAATCGGTTCACGCCCATATTTCTGAACCTCAACCACCTTTTCCGGTGTCATGTCCAGTTCATTAGCTAACTCGAGGGGCGTCGGTTCGCGGCCCAGATCCTGCAACAGCTGACGTTGCACGCGGGCGAGTTTGTTGATGACCTCGACCATGTGCACCGGAATACGGATTGTCCTCGCTTGGTCGGCCATTGCCCGGGTGATTGCCTGACGAATCCACCACGTCGCATAGGTCGAAAACTTGAAGCCCTTCGTATAGTCGAACTTCTCGACCGCACGAATCAGGCCGAGGTTGCCCTCTTGAATGAGGTCGAGAAACTGCATGCCGCGACCGGTGTAGCGCTTGGCGAGCGACACAACAAGGCGCAGGTTCGCCTCGAGCAAGTGGCGTTTCGCACGCTCACCATCATCCGCAATGATTCGTAACTCGCGACCGGCCTTGGAGATCTGTCGGGCACCGCTGAGGTTGGCCCACTTTTCCTCGGCGAACAAACCCGCTTCGATTCGCAGCGCGAGCGACACCTCTTGTTCGGCATTGAGAAGTGCGACTCGACCGATCTGTTTGAGGTAGTCCTTGACCGGGTCTGCCGTCGCGCCCGTGATCATGGTTCCGACGGATTGGATTTCATCGTCTCCGGCGGAAATGTGTATCGCACCGGGCTTGAGTGTCGCGGTGAGGACCGTCTTCACGTCGTCGACTTCTTCGTCTGTCAATTCAATGGGCTCGTCCAAATCGGGAACGCTGGTGTCTTCGACCACGACGATGTTGTCATCGCCGACCGTGATAATGACATCGAATTCTTCGTCAATGATGGCGTCGTCGAGTTCGGGCAACTCGGGATCCGCCACCCCCGCCTTGATGGACGCCTTGGCGGCCGGTTTTACCGGAGTCTTCACCGCAGGCTTCGCAGGAGCTTTCGCGGCCGGCTTCGCAGGAGCCTTTGCGGCCGGCTTCGCTGCAGGCTTCGCGGGAGCTTTCGCCACAGGCTTCGCAGGAGACTTGGCCGCCGGCTTCGCGGGAGCTTTCGCCACAGGCTTCGCAGGAGACTTGGCCGCCGGCTTCGCGGGAGCTTTCGCTGCAGGCTTCGCAGGAGCCTTCGCGGCCGGCTTCGCCGGCGCGCTCACGGGTTCACTCGGCACACCAGAATTGCGCTTGAACAAATTCGTAAAAAAATTGGCCTCAGCCATGCAGGATTCCTCTTTCGGGCAGTAGAAACCCCCGTGTCAAATCGGCGGGGCCACTGACGCGGGGTCTTTCAGTTATTAGGTTACCACTGTGGACTAGTCATCCGACGTTCCCCGCGTGCGCAAAAAGTTTTCCAGCTCGGCGGCGATGCTCTCGGCACTGGGAACGTGACCGTCCCCGTCCACAAACGGAGACGGTGCCGGGTTGTCCAACATGTAGGTGTCGTGTCTGCTTTCCAGGCTCGAAATCAGTTTTGCTAATTCGTGGTTCTCGGTCACCTGATCGGCAATGTCGGTCAGGAACTCCCGACCCGCTTCTCTCAACGCGTCAGTTCGAAGCGATATTCCCGTGCCGGTCGTGATGGCATCGAGAACCGCGACGGTTCCGGCCGGATAATCCGCGTCGGAAAGATAGTGCGGAATGAGCAAAACGAACCCCGCGGTCGGGTGCCCCACCGCGGTGAGCATGAACTCGACCAGGTGGACGAACGTACCGGGGACCTCGGTGGTCGGTCGCCAGACCGAATACTGCTCGATGAGTTCGTCCCTGTTCCCACTCACGGTCATCCCGACGGGTCGAGTGTGGGGCACGGGCATCGGGATGGCGTGAACCCACGTGGTGGCGGAAACCTCAAACGTCTCGATCGCCGTCACGACGGCCTCGGCGGCGGCTTCCCACCGGTAGTCGGGCTCGTAGCCGGTCAGCAGCAGAAATTGGAGACCCAGTTCGTCCGTAACCAGGCGCAGGACGAGTTCGGGCGGGCGATAGTCGGTCAGTTTGGTCCGTTCAAACGTGAACGTCGGTCGGCGGGCTCGGTAATCAAGAAGTTCGTCGTTATCGAACACCCACACCCGTTCGTGCGTCGTGGAGTCAATCAGGTGTCGTGACGCGGTGGCGACAGAACGACCCGCGTCAATGAAGCCCGTGAGCAAAATCACGAGCGGAAGTCCCCGCGGAACGTCTGTGCTGACGTCGCGGAAAACCTTGCGGCCGATGCTCATGCCTCCATGCTACGGCGGTATCACGGCGGACTCGCTTACGCTGGTGACTATGACGTCCATCACTCACTCCCGCGCCCTGGTCGCCGGAGATGTTCTCGTAATCGGCGTGTCCCCTCGACCTGACGACGCCCCGGTGCACGGTGCACGCGGCAAGTTGGGACGCTGGGTGACGGATTCAATCCAGCGGCTCAGTTTCGATGCGGGTAAGGACTCGGTCGCAACCATCCCCGCGCCGTCGTGGTCGAGTTATCAAACCGTCGTGCTGGTTGGTGTGTCCGTGGGTGACTCCTCCACCTCGGGGGTCCGTTACGCCGCGGGGACAGCGTGTCGCACAATTTCGGGTGACGTGGTGATTCTGATTCCGACGAAGAACTCCGCGGACGCCACGGCGGTCGCGGAGGGGGCGCTCTTGGGCGCGACGAAAACCATGACCCGAAAGTCGGGTGACAGCGCGCCGCTCATCACCTCCATCACCGTGGTGTGCCGTCCGGTGCCGAATTTCGAGGCGATCCGACCCGGTGTCGACGCCGTGGCAATCGTCCGCGACCTCGTGACGGAAGTCCCCAATGTCCTTAGCCCTGACGAGCTCGCGCGGCGTGTCGTCGAACTCGCGAAGGGCGACAACCTCTCGGTGGAGGTGCTCGATGAAAAGGCGCTCGAACGGGGTGGTTACGGGGGAATCCTCGGCATCGGCGCCGGTTCGTCGC
>JAULYU010000137.1:10910-11272 GCA_032117735.1 Microbacteriaceae bacterium | reverse complement strand
CCAAAGAATGGCCGGTGAAATCCAGATAAATCGTTCGATTTGCCCCTGGCAGACTGTTGAGTTCGAACGCCTGGGAGTGTGGGATGTCGACGACCGGAGTTGCCGACTGGGGTGACCCGTGGTCAGGCGCAGTGTCGCTGTGATCCGCATCGAATTCGCTGTGTTGGGGCTCGACAACAAGCACTCGGCCAAAACGATCGACTCGAACCGATTCGTCATTGACCGCAGAGCCCCAAGACTTTCGTGCGATTCGTGTGCTCGGCATCCAGTTGTCGGGGTCACGCCCGCCCTCACTCGCGTATTCGGCCAGTGACGGATAGCGGTCAAAAAACGCCGCACGACTATCCGGCTCGGCCGACGTC
>JAULYU010000137.1:0-10867 GCA_032117735.1 Microbacteriaceae bacterium | reverse complement strand
TAATTTGGGTTAGCCAAACACTACCCCAAGCGGAAACTCTATTCCGTCGACCGAGCGGATTGTCCTTCGACTACCCGCGAACCCTCGCCGTTTTCAGACTGGTCACGGTCGCGGGTGAGTACCCGAGTTTTGTGGCGTTGACACGAACCGAAATGCGTTTTCCTCGATCGGCGGATTTCAGTTTGTAGGTTGTACCGGTCGCCCCCGTGATGTTGCGGCCGTTTCTAAGCCATTGCTGCGTCAGTGTCGTGCCAGACATCCACACTCCGACTGACGCTGTCAGCCAGCGACGCACCTTGGCCCGGCCCGAAATCGTGGGTGTCCCGGTGGGTGAAATCGCTTCCCCGAGAACCGTAATTTGGTAGTCGCCGATGCTCCCGTAATCGGAATAGCCCGACGTGGTCCCAGGTCCGAACCCTGCGCCATCGATTGCCGCGAAATAGGTGTCCCCAGGAACGACAGTCACGACGGAAGAAGCGCTAAGCCCCGTTGCCTGAATTGCCGATACGACCGAAAAGGCTGGGTTTGCCGTGGCAATCGTGTTACCCAGTGAGTCCGTGATGACAAGACTGACGTCTAAATTCGGGCTGCGCGAGGGTAACGCCACTGACACCGTCACGGTGTTCGTCAACGGCACAAAACTGAATGAATCAACGTCGGCTCGCGTGGAGATCACCCCGGTGTCCACAACGTTCAACTGAAGGGGCGTCGCAACATTCGGCGCATCACCGTGATCATCCGCGAGCGGGTCCAGCCCGAAAGTCTGAATCACCGCGAGGTCGTCCTCTGGGTTATTGGCCGTCGTGTACGTTCCATCGGACCATTGAACAAGGGGTTGCGAGTATCCCGCACCCATGATGGGCGCCCATCCCGGGTGCCCCAGGTAATAATCTTCGACGCCTCCGCCCGGCTCGTTCTCGCCACCGTCGTGCGAAAGCCCCAGGGTGTGTCCCGCCTCGTGACTCACAATGTCCGAGAGCGTCTTTCCGCTCATTCCCGACTGGCTGAACGCAAACGCGGTGGAATAGTCCCTGTGCGAACTCCAATCCTCATCCTTTCCCTCGTAATGGTTGAAAACCCCCACCCAGGCAACGCCGCCACACCCGCACCACTGTGCGATTTTGTTGGAACTGTTGGAAACCACGACACGAACCCCGAACTGTGTATCGAAAACATTCGTCCGATCGAGTGCGGATTGACTGGGGGCTTGTGTGGTCACATTGACATCGAACATCGCGAAATCCTCGGCAACAGAAGACCACATATCGACAATTCGTTGGCGTTCGAGGGTTGAGTAGTTGTTACTCTCCCCTTGGATGTTGTAGCCAGGTATCTTGCGGCTGGCGCCCGAGCTACCGAAATAATCATTGTCGTCCCAGGCTGTGCCCGTCACATCGTGGCCATTCACGTCGAGATAAATTGTTCGGAGCGAACCGGGCCGACTGTTTAACGAGAGCGCATTGGCTAAAGAGATACCCGTGTGAACCGGGACGGCGCGCTCGGTGGCTGCAGATAATTCGGCCTCCGATAGCCGAGGTTCAATGACGAAGGCCCGTCCGGATTTGCCAACCTTGACGGATTCGTCCGTGAGCGCCGACGCCCAGGCCTTCTTCGAAACGCCCGTCGACGGGTCCCAGCCGGCTCGCGCCAAACGCGATTGTTCAGCGACGTGTTGGCCGAGGGTCTTCATCGTGACCTCGGCGGACACGGCGGTGGGGCTGATCGAAACCCCGAGCGTGAGCGCGAAGCCGCTCACCAGGGCGATTGCGCGAAACGCTGTTTTCATCTTTTTGCCTCCCGATTTCACCTCCCATCGTAAATGCTGGAACCGCACTCACACCAGCCGTTGACGACACGAGAACCCCGGCCCATTGTCAGCGCAACCAATGGATGAATTGGAGGTGGACTTCGACTATTGCCGTTCCTCGGCGATGGAGTTTCCCCCGTCGACGACGAGTGTCTGCCCCGTGACGTACGCCGCTTCCGTGCTCGCGAGGAACGCGATACACGCGGCGACTTCGTCGGGAGTGGCCGAGCGACCGACCGGAACACCGTGTCCCTGTTTCGCCTCGTCCGCGGTTTGCGAACCCGTTGCAATCCAGCCGGGCGCAACCGCGTTGCTCGTGATTCCGAACCGTGCTTCGTCGATGGCGAGCGAACGCGTGAGCCCCACCATTCCCGCCTTGGTGGCGGCGTACGCGGCGTCGTTCTTCATCGCCATGAGTGGGCCGGTGACCGACGTTACCGAAATGATTCGACCCGAACCGCTGAGCCGCAGTGCGGGCAGCGCCGCCTTGGAGACCACAAACGCACTCGTGAGGTTGCGGCTGATCGCCGCGTCCCACTTCGCACGAGACAGGTCGGACACCGAGCCCGATTCGCCCGACGATTCCATGGGGCTCGCGACGCTCGTCATCCCCGCGTTGTTGACGACAATATCGAGCCGTTCCGTGACGGACCGAATGGCGGTGAACAGTTCATCGACCTCGGCGTCAACCGTGAGGTCAGCCGCGGCCGCGTGGGCGTCAATACCCGCAGCCCTCAATTCGTTTGCGCGTTCGTGAACGCGGTCGCTGGCTCCAGTCAGAAATACGGTCGCACCCATTCGGCCGAGGAAACGCGCGGTGGCAAAGCCGATACCTGTCTCGGAACCCGAACCCGTGATAAGGGCGACGCGTCTATCCAGTCGAAAAGGAACGGAGTTTGTCATGCCTCCACCGTATCCGAGCGACCAGCTACTGCGGTCGGCCACCGCTCATGAGCGACATGCTGATGGACAGCATCGCGCGGTGAAGTCGGGTAACGAGTTCGCCCTGTCGGATGCCCAAATCCTGCGACACGTCGGACATGGTCCGCTTCTCGATGAGCAACCCGCGCGCGACCGCCTGAAGGGCCTCGGGCAACTCAGCCACCGCCTTCTCCAACTGAGCGGCGGGGATTGTGGACAGATCCGGTTCCTCGCCGTCAAACGAGACGTCGAGATCGAAGAAGTTAGCCATGTCGAACCCTTTCTTTAGACAAAATTAGCGCGGTAGCTCTGGACGACCGAACGCATTCCGATGCCGCAGACGCCGACCATGTCGCCATCGCGGTAGTACCCGAAGACGCATTCACCCGCGATGTCGCCGTCGATCAGTTTCACCTCGTCGGCCAGTGACAGTACCCCGTAAGCGAGCAGGTGGTTGTCGTACTGGTCGGTCCAGAACGAGGGGATGGGTCGGAACTCGCCCTGGGCGGTCCCGGTGAACGCCTGGGCTGCGCGCTTGGCGGTTTCGGTCGGGATGTTCCAGTGTTCAATCCGACGGCATTCGTCGTCGAAAATCGGGTTGGGGAACCGGGCGACGTCGCCGATGACGAACACGTTGTCCCACTCCTCGCCGGTCGATTTCACCGCGCGCAAATCATTTGTTGTGCGAACCCCGGCAGACAAATCGAGGTCGTTGCCCTCGAGCCACTCGGTGTTGTCATGCGAGCCGATTGCCTCGACCAGAACATCGCACGGAATCGTGGTGCCGTCATCGAGCGCGACTCCTTCGACAGTGAGCGTTCCAACGAGGTCGGTCACGGACGTCTTCATCCGAAAGGTGACGCCCTCGGCCTCGTGGCGGCGCTGCATTTCGGCCGCAAGTTCAGTCCCCAACGGCCGCTGCATCGGATGGATTCCGGGTGCGACAACGGTCACATCACAACCCAATTTGCGCGAGGTTGCGGCGACTTCGCAGCCGATGAAACCCGCTCCGACGATTACGACTCGGGCGCCCGGGACGAGGTCGGCGCGAAGAGCAATGGCGTCGTCGAGGGTTCGTACCGCGTGACGACCGCGCAACGCGCCGTTCGGGACGCTCAGACGCTTGGAACGAAGACCCGTCGCAACGATGAGCGCCGAGTACGGGTGTACGTCGCCGTTGACGTCCGTCACAACGGAATGTTCAAGGTCCGCCGACTGCACGCGCGTGCCGAAAATCCAGTTGACGTCCTTGGTGGAATCGCGCTGTTCGAACGCGACGGCGTCATGGCTCACCGTTTCGGCAAGCACCTCTTTCGACAGAGGCGGCCGGTTGTAGGGGGCGTGCGGTTCCTCCCCAATCACACTGATGGCGCCGGCATATCCGAACCGCCGCAGAGCCTCGGCCATGCGTAAACCACCCATCGACGCTCCAACGATGACAACGGGATGGCTCATGGCGGTCGCTACTCGACGATGCGGATGGCTTGCATCGGGCACACGTCAATCGCGGCCTCGACGTTGGCGCGCTCGGAATCGTCGGCGGTCGCCGTGTACTCGAGCTTGTCGTCTTCATTCAGTTTGAACACGGTGGGTGCCTCAAACACGCACTGGCCGTAGTGTTGGCACTTGGTCATGTCGACGTCGATCTTGATCATTCTTTTTCCTCCACTGTTGACGGGTACAGGTCTTTGGACGGGGTGCGGATGCCGCGAAACTCCCAATCGCCACCCATCGCGGTCGAGATGACCTCTTCGCTTTCGGTGGGTTGGGCGCCGACGTCGGTTCGAATCGGGGTCGGTCCTTCGACGATGTGGTTCGTCAGGCGCCCAAGGCCGTCGACCTCTACTTCGACCACATCGCCGGGCTGAACCGGTCGCGAATTCGCGGGTGTTCCCGCGAACAACATGTCCCCGGGAACCAGGGTGATGGTGCGGGCAATGTCGGCGACCAGATAGTGCATGTCCCACTCCATGTTGTCGGTGTTGTCCTCCTGTTTGACCTCACCGTTCACGTAGGTGCGAAGCATCTTGTTGCGGAAATCCCAGTCCGTGACGAGCCCTGGACCCACGGGCGCGAGCGTGTCCGAGCCCTTGACGCGCAACATCGAGCCGGCATCGGTGTCGCGGAAATCGTGAAGCCCGTAATCGTTCCCGACGGTGTACCCCGCGATGTATTCGGCGGCATCCTCGGGGGCGATGTTGCGGCAGGTCTTGCCGATCACGATGACGATTTCGCCCTCGTAGTTGAGCCACTTGCACCCCGCCGGACGCACGACCGCTCCTCCGTGAGTGTTCAGCGCGGTGATCGGCTTGTGGAAATACGTCGGCGCTGCCGGCAACTTGGTCATGAACTCTTGTGTTCGGCTATCGAAGTTGAGGTGCACGGCAATGATTTTGGTCGGTTCGGCCGGGGCGAGGTGAACCGCCTCCGTAATCGCGACGACACGACCGTCATGAGCGACAAGGTCGTCACCGCGGCGCACAACCTGCGTCGGGTACCCGTCCAGAAGGATTCGGCGATATTCAGTCACGAGACAGCACCAGGTCTTTGGGTCGCGCGAATCCGCCTTCGGGCTTCGGGAACCACACGTGCACTTGGCCGGTGCCGATTGAGTTCTCGTATTCGCTGTACATCTCGCCCTTCGCGGTGAAGTTCTCTTCGCCCAGTGCGCCCGCCATCGCGAGGTAGTGGTAGAAACCCGCCTCCGGCTTGTACTTCTTGAACGTGTCGAAGTCGTCAAGAATCGCGGCGTGGTCGCCCTCCTTCATCCACTCGAGCACCTTCAGGTCGTACTGGTAAGCCTCGGGGGTGTAGATGTGCTTCGGGTCGCTCGCTTCGTGCTTACGCAGATCGCGAAGTTTGTGGAACGTGTGCGAGAGCGCCCCGGATGCGAGGAGCAGAACCTTCCGGTCCGAGTCGCGAATGGCTTCGCCGAGTGCGCGGCCCGCCCGCAGGAAGTCTTCGGGGGTTGCGGTCTGGCAGACCGACATCGAAATCCACGCTTTTTCATCCAGTCCACGCCCGAGGTAGTGCCACAGGTTGACCGTCGCATAGAAAATTGGGAGGTGCGGGTCGGCGATGGGGGTGATCCACGTGCCGTTCTTCTCGTCGTACTTCGCCAACGATTTCGCCAATTCCGGGTCACCCTTGATGGAGTAGGGGATCTGGGTCATGCCGCGCGGCAGTTCCTCCGAGGTGAACAACCCCGAGCGCTCCGCCGCCGACGTCACGACGAATTCGACCGTCGTCGCCCAGTGGCTGTCGAGAACCACCACGGTGTCGTAGTCGAGCGTCTCGAAGACGTCCGAGCGAAGTTTCTTGAGTCCGGGGACGAGGGTCAATTCCTTGCCGTTGTTGAGGTCCTTACGAACCGCCTCCGGCAGCATGATTGTGGGGACGTGCGCTAACAGCCCCGCTCCTACTACTTCACCCATGGGTTATTCCTTCCATCCGTTTGGCGAGATAACTGTGTTCTTGATGTCTGCATAAAAGTCGAACGACCACGTTCCGCCGTCGCGCCCGATTCCCGATTTCTTCGATCCACCGAAGGGGGCGCGCAGGTCGCGGACAAAGAAACAGTTGACCCAGATGGTGCCGGCGACGAGTTCGCTGGTGATGCGCTGGGCGTGTTCACGGTTTCCCGAAACGACGACGGCGGCGAGCCCGAACTCGGTGCCGTTCGCCAACGCGATGACTTCGTCGTCCGTCTGGAACGTCTGCATCGCGAGGACAGGACCAAAGATCTCGCTCGTGACGATTTCGCTGCCGGGGTCGGGGTTTCGCACCAGCGTTGGCTTGAAATAGAGACCGCCCAATTCCTCGTTCGGCCCGCCTCCCCACACAATGTTCTGACCCGCGGCCGCGGCCCGATCAACGAACCCCTTGATTCGGTCGAAGTGCACCTGGTGAACCTGCGGCCCAATGTCGGTGGCAGGGTCCCGCGGATCCCCCTGGGTGAGGGCCGCCGCTTTCTCGCGAAACTTTTCGGCGAACGGATCGGCGATGGACTCGTGGACCAGAATGCGCGTTCCCGACAAGCACACCTGTCCCGCGTTGTCGTACTGTTCGACTGCGATTTCCGCGGCGAGGTCGAGGTCGGCATCCGCCATGACGATGCAGGGGCTCTTGCCACCCAGTTCGAACGACACCGGCGTGAGGTTGTCGGCCGCGGCGTGAGCGATGATCTTCGCCGTCGGCACCGAGCCTGTGAATGAGATGCGTGAGATTTCGGGATGAGCGGTGAGCGCGGCACCCGCTTCGTTGCCGTAGCCGAAGACCACGTTGAACACACCCGCGGGGATTCCGGCCTGGACCGTCAGGTCGGCAAAGAACGACGCCGTGAGCGGAGTCCACTCGGCGGGCTTGAGAACAACGGTGTCACCGGCAGCGAGCGCCGGCCCAATCTTCCACGTCGCGAGCATGAGCGGAGCATTCCACGGGGTGATGAGTGCGGCGACCCCGGACGGGTCCCACGAGACGTTATTCGAGTGGCCTCGCGTTTCGAACACGTCGTGGTGGAGGTCGTTGATGGCGTAGTCGGCGAAAAATCGAATGTTCATCGCGACGCGGGGCATGACACCTCGGAGGTGGGACCGGAGAAGGGCGCCATTGTCGAGGGTCTCGATGTTGGCGAGCGCCTCAACGTTGGCCTCGATGAGGTCAGCAAGTGTGTTGAGCAACGCACCGCGTTTGGCCGGTCCGAGTTTAGCCCACGCGGGAAAGGCGGCACGGGCCGCGGCAACGGCAGCGTCTATTTCGGATGCACCTCCGCGTGCGATGTCGCCGAGGAAGGCTCCGTCGATAGGCGAGGTGTTCGTGTACGTCTCGGCCGACTCAACGCGCTGACCGTTGATGAAATGGCGGGTGTCTACCGGAACACCGGCGACATCGATCGTGTGCACGGGAGCCACTCCTTCGTGGGTTGTGGGGACATCATTAGGATACTAATGATTTATCGTACGCCATACTGGTTGGCAAGCGCTAGCCCCTTTGTATCACGATTCAGGAGAGTCAGAATGGCCGAACGCCGCCCCCGCATCGCTATCGTTGCGCGTTTTGCCGAGTCGACATCGGCGACGAGGTTCGAGGCTATCGTCACCGCCCGTCGACTGGCTGAAGCCGTCTGGGCCGCCGGCGGCGAACCCCTGTCGTTCCTTGCCGTCGAGGGCAGCGACTGGGCACAACGCCTGGAAGGAATCGACGGTGTGTTGATGCCGGGCGGCGCCGATATTGACCCGCGCAACTACGGCCAAAAACCCGCGACTGACGAACTGTACGGAATCGACCCGCTACAGGACGCCGTCGACATCAGCCTCATTCGACACGTCCTCGCCCGCGGGATTCCCATGCTCGCGATTTGTCGCGGCATGCAAATCACGAACGTGGCGCTCGGTGGAACCCTCGTTCAGCACATGGACCACCCCCACCTTCACCACGTCGCACCCGTCACCGTCGAATCCGATGCGGAAGAACTCGGGCTCAGTGTCACGACTCTCGAGGCATCGTGCTACCACCACCAGGCGATCGATCGTGTCGCGGATGGGCTCACGGTCATCGCGCGCGCCGCCGAAGGCCACGTCGAAGCCGTGAAGATCGAGTCGGCCGGATGGGCGTTCGGTGTGCAGTGGCACCCGGAGGACAACTACGACACCGAACCTGGGCAGCTCGCGATTTTCGAACGGTTCGTTCGCGCCGCTAGCTAGTTTTTTCCGCGCGCAGCGTCAACAATCGGAGTGCCTCGGCGACGTCGCCGCGCTGGCCCGCCGGGATTGTGCTCGCCACCGACTTTTCTTGTTTGTTGAACTGAGGAAAGAGCCCGTCCATGAGTTGCCGCCCCGCTGCCGTCATTGTGACGACGACCAAACGGCCGTCCGTTTCGCTTTTCTCGCGCGTCAGATAGCCACGGCTCTCGAGTGTCCCGAGAACCCCGGTCAGGGTCGCTTTGGAGAAACCGCCCTCTTCGGCGATCTGACGGGTCTCGATCGGCTCCCAAATCCAGGTGACCCACAGAACGACAAAGGCGGTCCAGGACAAGTCTTTGGAGTGCAGCACTGTTCGCTCGAAATGGTTGCGCACCGCATTGGCCGCGCGGAACAGGTTCGACACGATCGCCATCGCTTCGAAGTCGAGGGTCATGTGCGACAAACGTTCGGTAACGTGCCGCTCGGTTTCCGCGAGGGTGTGTGCGCCAGCCATGAAGTGTCTCCCGTGCTCGACGGCGAATGCCGTTCCTCTATTGTTCCCGAAAACGACGCGAAGAAGGCACGTCTGTATAACGTTTTGACGCGAACGATGTCGATTTCTGCAAAAAGTCGGTATTCTCTGAAATTGTTAGTACCCGAACAATCTCATGGAGGAGACACTGATGACCTCAACGTCGAGCATCAACCTGGCCGATCTTGAACTGTTCCGAAACGGCGCACCCTGGGACGCCTTCGCTGAACTTCGCACCAACGCACCGATTCATTTCAACGACGAGGGTGACGACGGCAGCGGTTTCTATTCCGTGGTCCGCTACCACGACATCGTCAAGGTCCTCCGTGGGTCGGACGTGTTCACGAGCGAGCGTTTCACCAACCTGGAAGAAGTCGACGCCGAACAGGAAGAGGCACGGCGGTCACTGCTCGAAACAGACGGAAGCCGACACCGCGCACTCCGCCGTCTGCTGCAGGGACAATTCACCCCGGCTGCGGTCTCGCGGTATGAGACGTTCCTGCGCGGATTGACCGCGACGACCCTCGACAACGCCTTCGCCAAGGGCGAGTTCGACTTCGTCGAAGAGGTCGCGGCGGACTTCCCCATTCAGGTTCTCGCCAAACTCCTTGACGTTCCCGAGACGGACACCGACCAGCTCATCGAGTGGGGAAACCGGATGGTCGGGTTCTCGGACCCCGACAGCGCTGACGTTCTCATCAACTCGCCAGAGTCGGAAAAATATCGCCTGCTCCCGTTCAAATCCCCCGCGGCCCAGGAGGTCTTTGACTACGGGGACAAACTCGCAAACGAACGTCGCGGCAAAGACGGCACCGACCTCGTCTCGGTGCTCATCAACTCCGAGATGTCGGACGGGATCCCGCTGACCGACCGCGATTTCCACACCAACTTCCTGTTGCTGGTTGTTGCCGGAAACGAGACCACCCGTCACACCATCACCCACACGATGAAGAACCTCATGGCCAACCCCGACCAGTTGACGTACCTTCAGGAGAACCCCGACATGATTCCGTGGGCGGTCGAAGAGTTCCTGCGCTACGCCAGCCCCGTGTATCACTTCCGTCGCACGGTCACCAGGGACGTCGAATTCGAAGGACACTCCTTCAAGGTCGGCGACAAGGTCGTACCCTGGTTCGCGTCGGGCAACCGGGATGACAAGATCTTTGACAACCCCACCAAGATGGACGTCACCCGCAACCCCAACGAACACATGACGTTCGGACGCGGTGGCCCGCACATGTGTCTCGGAAACGCCCTCGCGCGCATCGAGCTTCGGGTCATGTTCGAGGACCTGCTGTCGCGCATCGACACGGTGGAGCACACCGGTCCGGTCGATTACCTTCGGTCAAACTTCGTGCACGGTATCAAACACATGCCGGTGAAGGTGACGTTGCGCTAACTACTTCGCAACGCGCTCGAGGAACGCATCGACGAGGTCGAACGTGCGCTGTCGAGCGGCCTCTTCGATCGCCTTCGTTTGCGCCATCATCACCGCAGGGTCTTGACCGTCGTCTTCGACTTCTTTGTCGCCACCCCAGATGAGCCACCCGTCCAACGCCGCGGCGTCGAGCTCGGGGTGAAACTGCAACGCGAGCGACTTGTTGATGACGAACGCCTGTGACGCGATGGGGTTTCGGGCGATCTCTTTCGCTCCGGGCGGAAGTTCCCAGCGGTCGTAGTGGAACTGGAACCACGGTCCGTTGCTGACGAGGGTTTCGTCGTCGCTCCAGATATTGGTCCAGCCGATTTCCCCTTTCGGGCCGGGGGCGACCGACCCGCCCATCGCACGAGCGATGAGTTGCCCTCCGAAGCAGATTCCCAAGACCGGTTTGCCGCTCGTCACCGCTTCGCGCACGAACTCGAGTTCCGGCGTGAGCCAGTTGCCGATGCATGCGTCATCCCACGCCCCCCAGGGTGCGCCGAGGG
>JAULYU010000136.1:0-5974 GCA_032117735.1 Microbacteriaceae bacterium | reverse complement strand
CCCACATTGGCGTCGACCGCGTTCGGATACATCGAGTCCGGCGAATTGCTCGACGTTGCGTCCGCACCACACGCCCACCGGGTGTTGCGATTTGTGGAGAAACCGGACGCCGCGACGGCAGCCGACTATGTCGAGGGCGACACACACCTGTGGAACGCGGGAATGTTCATTGCCACGGCGAGAGTGTTGTTGGACGAACTGCGGGCGAATCGCCCCGATGTCGCGGAACCCATCGAGGCGATTGCCGAGGCGTGGGATTCACCGCGTCGCCAATCGGTGCTCGACGCGGTCTGGCCGACAATCCCGAAGGTGGCCATCGACTATTCCATTGCGGAACCTGCCGCCGAACACGGCCGCCTCGCGGTCATCCCCGGAGACTTCCGTTGGGACGATGTTGGGGACTTCGCGGCGCTCGCGCGGCTGCACACCAGTGGGCGGGCCAACGTTCTCGCGACGCTGGGCGAAAACACGCGCGTGCTCAACGAGGGGTCCAGCGGCGTTGTGGTTTCCCAAACGAAACGACTCATTTCGTTGATCGGGGTGAAAGACATTGTGGTTGTCGACACGCCCGACGCACTGCTCGTGACAACCGCCGCGCACGCCCAGCGCGTCAAAAACATCGTCGAGCAAATCCGCCAGTCGGGAGACGACACCGTCCTGTAGGGGATTTCTGCGGATTTCGTCGGAAACCCATCGAAATGTAACGATTCGGTAGTGTTTCGTGCGTTTTCGCGGTGTCATCGGGCGCCAACCCCGCACGCGTCAATAGGATAGAGGCATTAAGTGGGGACCGTCGGGAAAACGCCGGTCGGAACCCATTCCATTCAATGAGAGGAAACACCCTGTGAAGAACAACACTTCGCGTGCATGGACCGGACTCGCCCTGGCGAGTGCGGCTGCGGTCTTTTTGGCCGGCTGTGCAGCAGCACCCAGCGAAACCGCTGCTCCCGTCGAGAAAATCGACTACCTGGCTTGCGCCGTTTCGGACGAAGGCTCGTGGAACGACAAGTCGTTCAACCAGTCCGTTTACGAAGGACTCGAAAAGGCCGAGGCGGAACTCGGCGTTTCCATCGCTGACGCTGAGTCGGAAACCCCCGACGACTTCGGGCCCAACCTCCAGGTCATGATTGACCAGGGCTGCGACGTGACCATTGCCGTCGGATTCAACCTCGTTGACGCGGTCAACGCGGCGGCCGACGCCAACCCCGAGATGAGCTTCGTCACGATTGACGGATGGTCGAACGGTGCAACCAACCTCAAGCCCGTCATGTACTCGATGAACCAGTCGTCGTACCTCGCCGGCTACCTCGCCGCGGCACAGTCCACGACCAAGGTCGTTGGCACCTACGGCGGAATGCAGATTCCGGCCGTGACCGACTTCATGACCGGCTACTACTACGGAGCCAAGGCGTGGGGAACGGACAACGCAACGGATGTCACCGTCGTTGGTTGGGACCCCATGACCGAGACCGGTGACTTCATGGGTGACTTCGTCCCCAACTCGGGAACCTCGAAGACCATCGCCGCAGGCCAGATTGAAGCCGGCGCCGACGTCCTCTTCCCCGTTGGTGGCGACCAGTTCGGTGCCGTCTCCGAAGCCATCACCGAAGCCGGCATTGACGGTCGCATGATCGGTGTCGACAAGGACATCGCCGCAACCTCGCCCGAGTACGCCGAGTGGGTCCTCTCGTCCGCTGAAAAGCGCATGACCCTTGCGGTGTTCGACATCATCAAGCAGGTCGCGGTTGACGGAAGCGCCTTCTCGGGTGACGTCTACCTCGGAACGCTCGCGAACGGCGGAACCGCTCTCTCGGCCATCACCAACTACACCGGTGCCGCGGCACAGGCGGATGTTGAGGCCAAGCTGGCAGAACTCCAGGCCGGCATCATCGACGGGTCGATCAACCCGCTCGGTTAGGCTGTACACAGCTACAGTCGGGGGTCGTCGAGACGTGGTCTCGGCGGCCCCCGCTCTAATCTCTTCAAGGACGAATTGATGAAACTCGAACTCCGTGGAATTACCAAGCGATTCGGCTCGCTCGTGGCCAATGACCACATCGACCTCGTGGTCAATTCGGGCGAGATTCATGCCCTGTTGGGAGAAAACGGAGCGGGCAAATCGACGCTCATGAATGTCCTGTACGGGCTCTACGCAGCCGACGAGGGCGAAATTCTACTGGACGGTGTCGTTCAGAAATTCAAGGGCCCCGGCGACGCAATGGCGGCCGGCATCGGAATGGTCCACCAACACTTCATGCTGATTCCGGTTTTCACGGTCGCCGAAAACGTCGTGCTCGGGCACGAGCCCACGGGAATTCTCGACACTCTCGACCTTGACGCCGCGCGCACACTCGTCCGCGAAATCTCGGATCGGTTCGGATTTGAAATCGACCCCGATGCCCGGGTCGAGGACCTGCCGGTAGGCGCACAACAGCGCGTCGAAATCATCAAGGCGCTCGCACGCGACGCCAAGATTCTTGTTCTCGATGAACCGACCGCGGTGTTGACACCCCAGGAAACCGACGAGTTGATGGGGATTATGAAAGGTCTCGCGAAGGCGGGGACGTCCATCGTGTTCATCACCCACAAACTGCGGGAGGTTCAAGCCGTCGCCGACCGCATCACGGTCATCCGCCTCGGTGCGGTCGTCGGCGAAGCAAAACCAACCGACACGGCGTCGGCGCTCGCGACCCTGATGGTGGGGCGTGCCGTCGATCTGTCGATCACCAAGAAGGCAATGGCGGGGGGTGTCGCCGGACTGTCGGTTTCGGGTCTGACCGTTGTGGGCGACCGAAACAACAAAGTGGTGGATGACGTGACCTTCGAGGTTCAAGCTGGCGAGGTCCTCGCTATCGCGGGCGTGCAGGGCAACGGGCAAACCGAACTCGCCGAGGCTCTGGTCGGGCTGCGGGTCCCGACGGCAGGAACGATTCTCCTGGGCTCACTCGACATCACCCACTCGAGCGTGCGCGAGGTAATCGACGCCGGCGTCGGCTACATCCCCGAAGACCGATCCAAAGACGGGTTGGTCGGGGACTTCACGATCGCTGAAAACTTCATGATCAATCGCTCGTACAGACCACCTTTTGCGAAAGGGCTCAGTATTGATTTTGCGAATCGCGAGCGGATCGCGACCGAACTCATCGCCGATTATGACGTGCGGACGCCGTCTCAACTCACGCTCGCGAAAAAGTTGAGCGGCGGAAACCAACAGAAAGTGGTCGTTGCCCGGGAACTCAGCCGCGACCTCAATTTGCTCGTCGCGTCACAGCCCACCCGCGGAGTCGATGTCGGCTCGATTGAATTCATCCACGAACGCATCATCGCGACGCGGGATGCGGGAAAGCCCGTCGTCATTATCTCGACCGAGCTCGACGAGGTGACCGCTCTCGCGGACAGGATTGCCGTGATGTACCGCGGGCGAATCGTCGGGATTGTGGACGCGAAGACACCCCGCGAGACACTGGGTCGCATGATGGCAGGAGCAACGGTATGAGCGATGTGACAGAGACCGCCCCTTCGAACCGCGGGACCACCATCATCCGCGAAATCATGTCGGGCGGCGCAACTCGCGCGATCCTCTCCGTGATTTTGGGTTTCCTCGTGGGCGCGATTTTCATGGTGTTCTCGAGCGAAGAATTCCTCGCCGCCGCGCAGTACTTGACGGCTCGACCCGCTGACGCCCTCGCGGCCGCGTGGACCGCAATCGCGGAAGGGTATTCGGCGCTGTTTCGCGGTTCCATCTACAACTACAACGCCGATAATTTTACGGCTGCGATTCGGCCGATGACCGAAACCCTGCGCTTCGCCGGGCCGCTCATCGCGGCGGGTCTCGGTGTCGCTCTCGCGTTCCGCGTCGGGCTGTTCAACATCGGGGCCAGCGGACAACTGTTGTTCGGCGCGCTCTGGGCAACCTGGATTTCCACCCGAATCGAACTCCCGTGGGGAATTCACCTTGTTGTCGCCGTATTCGTCGCCATTCTCGGTGCGGCGGCCTATGGCGCGATTGTCGGATTCCTCAAGGCGCGAACCGGCGCTCACGAGGTCATTGTCACGATCATGCTCAACTACATCGCCGCCGGAATTCTCACGTACTTTTTCCGCACCCCCGAACTGTTGCGGGAAGTGGACGGCGGAGGAACGCCCAAGTCCGACGCCCCCGCGGAAAGCGCCCAATTGCCGCTGTTGCTCGGGCCCGATTTCACCCTGCACGCCGGTTTCATTCTTGCGCTGGTCGGGGTCTTTGTGTACTGGTGGCTGATGGAACGGTCGACGCTGGGGTTCCGATTCCGAATGGTCGGACACAACGCCGATGCGGCGCGCACCGCGGGTATCAACGTCGAACGAACCTTCGTCCTCGCGATGGCGGTCTCGGGGGCGTTCGTCGGCATCGCCGCCGCGAACCAGGCCCTCGGCGCCCGAGCCGGCCTCACCCCCGACATCGACGGGACCATCGGATTTGATGCCATCACGGTGGCGCTCCTCGGCTCGTCGACCGCCCCCGGCGTGTTGCTTGCCGGCTTGTTGTTCGGGGCGTTCCAGGCGGGCGCACCGCAAATGCAGGTGATCGGGTTGTCGCCCGAAATCACCAGCGTCGTCCAGGGGTTCATCGTTCTGTTCATCGCGGCCCCGCCGCTGGTCCGTGCCATTTTCCGGTTGCCGCCACCACAGAAGACCACGGTGATTGCCGACTGGTGGCAGAAGATCACCCGGAAAGGTGATGTGAAATGAACACGGTTGTGACCCCCGGGTTGTTCTCGCAGGTGGATGCGAAGGTCTCCACGAAGACGCCGTATCTGATGGCCGCATTCGCACTGTTTGTTCTCGGTGCTTTTGGTATCGCGGGAAAGCCCGAAATCGTTGCCATTCAGTGGTCGAAAAAAGACGACCTGTTGTACCTTCCCGATTTGCTCGTGCCGTCGAACGTCGTCGGAATCGTTCTCGGCGTTATTCTGGTGGGCATCGCGGCAGTGTCGTTTGTGATGGCGCGGCGGAAACTTGTTACCCCACTGTGGCTCACGCTGCTGTTCGGGCTCCTCGCGGTGGTCGCACTGCTCGCGTGGCTCGCCGCCGGTAACTCCCTTCCGTTCGCTTTCATTCTGGGAAACGCGGTCGTGCTCGCCGTTCCGCTTGCTCTCGGGGCGATGGGGGGCATCATGTCCGAGCGGGTCGGCGTCGTCAACATTGCCATCGAAGGCCAATTGCTGACCGGTGCGTTCCTCGCCGCTGTGGTGGGCTCGATCACCGACAACCTGTACCTCGGTTTGATTGTCGCCATGATCGGTGCGGCGCTGTTGTCCATGGTCCTCGCGGTATTCGCCATCAGGTACCTCGTCGACCAGATCATCGTCGGTGTCGTTCTCAACGTGCTGGTTTTGGGAATCACTAACTTCCTCTATTCGCAGTGGCTGAGTAACGACGGACAAAACTCCAACTTTCCCGGAACGTTCCCCATCATCCCCATCCCGGGATTGTCCGAGATTCCGGTCATCGGCCCGGCGTTGTTCGAGGCGCGAATCACGACGTACCTGGCGTACCTCATCATCCCCGCGCTCTGGTTCGTCCTGTTCAAGACGCGTCTCGGTTTGCGTGCGCGGTCGGTCGGGGAACACCCGCTCGCCGCGGACACCGTCGGCATCAACGTCCGGCTCACCCGTTTTTGGTGGGTCACGTTCGGTGGGCTGGTCGCGGGTCTTGGCGGGGCGGCTCTGACCATCGGTGCGGTCGGTGCATTCGGTCGGAATATGTCGGGCGGTCAGGGCTTCATCGCGCTCGCGGTCGTCATTCTCGGGCGTTGGCACCCGTTCTCGGCCGCCGCCGCCGCACTGCTGTTCGGCTTTTCCATCGTGCTGCGAATCTGGGCAAACCAAGTGAGCCCCGGCATCCCGACCGACTTCATCACGATCGTTCCCTACGTCGTCACTCTCATCGCGGTTGTCGGTTTTGTCGGGCGTGTTCGCGCGCCCGCGGCAAC